>JBQTJD010000646.1:0-4735 GCA_052387475.1 Anaerolineales bacterium
GTGGTCGCCAAATCACTGTAGAGGATGAGATTGGCGTCTGCACTTGTAATTGGAGTGGTGAGGCCCGCGAAGCCGAGCAGTGTCACGAGCAACGTCAGGGCGAGTCCGAAGCGTTTTGATTTCATGGCCAAAGTGTCGAGCGCAGTCAGTCGGTCGTCAACAGGCGAATTGTGGAGCGTGTCTCCGCGGTTTTGTGGAAGTAAAGCCGGACAACGAACCGTTAACGGACTGGGCCATCCGTTCGTCCGTGTGAAGTCCGCTGACGGTTCGTCGTCCGGTTATTCTTCCGTAAAACCGTGGAGAACCTCTCCACAATTCGCCCGTTGACGACCGGCTGACTGCCCTCGACACTTTGGCCATGAAATCAAAACGCTTCGGACTCGCCCTGACGTTGTTCGCGACGCTGCTCAGCTTCACGGGCCTCACCACTCCAATTACAAGTGCAGACGCCAATCTCATCCTCTACAGTGATTTGGCGACCACCGCCGGCCCGACATTGAGCGTCAACGTCGCTCTCGACCGCAAGCCCATCAGCCCGTACATCTACGGCATGAACTTCGCCGACGAAGCGCTGGCGAACGAACTGGATTTGCCGGTGAGGCGCTGGGGCGGCAACAGCACGACCCGCTACAACTGGCAGAACGATACGGACAACAGGGCCAGCGATTACTTCTTCCAAAACATCCCCAACCCCAACAGCAACGTCGGCGCGTTGCCCACCGGCTCGGCGTCGGATAAGTTTGTGGAGCAGGATCGCCGCACAGCCACAGAAACGATCATGACCATTCCGATGATCGGTTGGGTGGCGAAGCGGCGCACCAGCGGGCATCCGTACGATTGCGGCTTCAGCATTGTGAAGTACGGCGCGCAGCAAGCCAGCGACCCGTACGACCCCGATTGCGGCAACGGTATCCTGGCGAACGGCACACCCATCACCGGCAACGATCCGACCGATACCAGCATCGCCATCGGGCCGAGCTTCGTGCAGCAGTGGGTGCAGCATCTGGTCGGGCGCTTCGGCGCCGCGGCGAACGGCGGCGTGCAGTTCTACAATCTCGATAACGAGCCGATGCTGTGGAACAGCACGCATCGCGACATCCACCCGCAGCCGACGAGCTACGATGAAATGGTCACGCGCACGGTGCAGTATGCCGGCGCGATCAAACAGGCCGACCCGACCGCGCTCACGCTCGGCCCGGTGCTGTGGGGGTGGACGGCGTACTGGTATTCGGCGGCGGACGCGGCGGGAGGCGGCGCGTGGTGGAACACCCGGCCCGACCGGATGGCGCATGGCGACGTGCCGTTCGCGCAGTGGTATCTGCAACAGATGCGGGCGTATGAACAAGCCAATAGCACGCGCTTGCTCGATTGCTTTGATCTGCACTACTACCCGCAGGCGAGTGGCGTCGCGCTCTCGCCGGCGGGCGATGCGAACACGCAGGCGCTGCGACTGCGCTCGACGCGTTCGCTGTGGGATGCGACCTACGCCGACGAGAGTTGGATCAACGGCACGGAGGGCGGCCCGGCGGTGCGCCTGATCCCCCGCATGCGTGAGTGGGTCAACACGCATTACCCCGGCACAAGGCTGGCCATCACCGAGTACAACTGGGGCGCGCTTGATCATCTCAACGGCGCGTTGGCGCAGGCCGATGTGCTAGGCATCTTCGGGCGCGAAGGCCTCGACCTCGCCACGCTGTGGGATCCACCGACCAGCGCCCAGCCTGGCGCGTTCGCGTTTCGGATGTATCGAAACTACGACGGCACAGGGAGCAAGTTCGGCGAGACCAGCATTCACGCGACGAGCAGCGATCAGAGCACGCTGGCGATCTACGCCGCACAGCGCAGCAGCGATCAAGCACTGACGCTCATCATCATCAATAAAACCAGCACGGCGCAGACCAGCACCGTTGCGCTCAATGGCTTTACCCCTGCCACCAGCGCGCAGGTCTTCCGTTACAGTGCGGCCAATCTCAACGCCATCGTCGCCCAGCCCGCCCAGAGCGTCGCGCCGAGCGACTTCACAGCCACCTACCTCGCCAACTCCATCACCCTCGTCGTCATCCCCACCAGCGTGCCGCTGAGCGAGCAGGTGTATTTGCCGCTGGTGAGGCGGTGAGCCGTCCCGCACACAAGCAGCCTTGCGACGATAAAATTGGCCTTATACTCTGTGGCAAGTGAGCGGGGTTCCGGATAATACCCCGGCGATGGCCGACAGCCGCTATTATCCCGACTAAATGCTTGATAAACCCGCCAGGAGCGGTATAGATGGACTGGCTGCCAGCCATAGGAAGATAGACCGGACTTTTTTCCAGCTATCCGTAGTTGGGCAGTGTAAGCCAACAAAACACTGAAAGAGTCCTGCAATTCTATTGGGACAGAAATGCCATTTCCCTCAGATGTAGCTGAACGAGCCCTCATCGACTGTGGTCGGCATTGCTGCCTATGCCACAAGTTCTGCGGTTTCAAAATCGAATTGCATCATATCATCCAGAAATCCGAGCTGGGCGAAGACTCTTACAATAATTGCATCCCGCTATGTTTTGATTGCCATGCCGAAGTAAAGGCATACAATCCTAAACACCCAAAAGGCAGACAGTACACTGTATCCGAACTACGCGCCCATAGGGACAAATGGTACGAGAAGGTACGTGTCAGCCATGCCACAGTGGCTAACCCAAACTACACGGAATTGGATCGCAAGACCTTTCTTGAAGTACAAAAAATCCTGCCGAGCACCGGCACAATTTACTTCCTGCGTCGCCAAGACTATGCCGGCGTTTTCCCACGTAACCAACACGTCGATCTAACAGCATATGCCGAATACTGCACGAGACCAGAATTTGAATTCTTTGACGCGGATCTTGAAGGGCTAAAAGTCATTCTCGCCGAGCACATCAATCAATTTCGGGGGATGCTGAGTCAGTACGTTTCTGTGACAGACAGTAGCGTTGAGTTGAGAGGTATTCCTCATGATTGGAGCTACCACAATCCTGAAGAGTCTAGTTATGCCGTCAGGACGCTCAATGATTTGGCAGACAAGATATGTACAAGTTACGATGATTTGATTCGATTGGGTCGCAGAAAGCTAACGGTGTGAACAGCAATCAACACCAGTCCGTATCCATTTGCACACTGCCCAACAAGCGCGTGCAGGCGACGTGCTGGCGCACGGCTCTCGCGGCCAGTCAAGCTCCTCAAGCGCCAGCACGCGCCTAACGCGGAACGTTGGGCAGCGGAAATTGGATACAATCATTCATTTGAAGTGCACTTACTGAGTAAGAGGTGAAACATGCGTTATATTGATATGCAGACTTGGTCTCGACGCAATCAGTTTAGATTATTTAGCACTTTTAATCACCCGCACTTCAGCATGTGTGTAAACGTCGATGTGACGGCATTTTATCCATTTGTGAAGCGCTATGGATATTCGCTCACCGTATCGATGGTGTACGTCATCTCTCGGGCTTCGAATGCGATTCCAGAATTCAGGCATCGCATTCGAGGGGATCAAGTTGTATAGCACGAGATCGTGAACCCTGGTTTTTCAATATTGATTGACAAAGATCTTTTCAGCTTTTGTGCCGTTGAGTATGCTGAGGATTTTTCCGAGTTTGCACGGAGGGCTGAAAAGAATATTGCGGATGTGAAAGCACATCCGGATTTGGAAGGCAACCCCGAGAAGGATGATGTGTTGTACATGAGCCCCATACCTTGGGTATCATTCACGAGTTTTAGCCATCCCTTGCAGTTACACCCAGCGGATTCTATCCCCCGCGTTGCGTGGGGAAAATACTTCATGGAGAGCGACACATTGAAGATGCCTCTAAGCGTACAAGGACATCATGCTGTCATGGATGGAATCCACATGGGCAGATATTATGAAACGGTGCAGGATTACCTCCATCACCCAGAAGTTGTGCTAGGTGCCGTGTAAGAGCGCTGCCCAATACAGCATTCTAAGAAACCCGTCCGACTTCAAGAAATGGCTGATTTTCGTGAGAATTGGAATGCGCTGGTTGAATTGTGAGTTAGCAGGTTGGGCGCAAGATACACAAAATCGTCGGCTCAGTTTGGGCAGCATCAAACTTCGCCGCTCAGAGGCTGCAACGTTGTGGCCACACCCCAGCCCGCTGCCAAGGAAGGTCGTAGCTTTCTAATCGGGGTCGGCAGCACGGAAACCGTGCGCCGCCACCAGTGCTCGGGAAGCTTCGCTTCCACAATCACGCGGCAGCGGGAACCCGGATCCTGAAACGGGCTTTGGCTCGAACGTGGAGCGCGAGCACCAATCGGTGGTACGGCCTTAATTCTGGAACGTGGCAGCCGTATGATAACACCCCTTGGTGCAAGATGAGATGCCGACCTGGCCCATTGCCCCTCGGTTTCTTGCGTGCGGGAAGCCCGCGCGGGGACTGGTGGGATCCTGAGAAACCCTCCTCGGTGGGTAGTCAGACATGGCCTGGGATGGGCACCGGCTCGTGGGGTGTGAGCGTGAAGCCGAGCTTGGCCGCCTTCTTCTTCAAGTAGAGCAACTCCCGTTCTTGTTGCGTCCGGTCATACTGCGTGGCGCCAATATCGTGGTAAGCCACGTGCTGTTTGAGCATGTGGTAAACCGTGCGCGCAATCTTGTGCGCCGTGGCCCCCAACGCTGGCATCGGCCCGAGATGGGCCTTCTTGCGCCGGTAATAGGCCCCAAACGCACACTGGCTGCGGCTGACGAACGCCGCCGCTTGCCGAA
>JBQTJD010000647.1:0-8551 GCA_052387475.1 Anaerolineales bacterium
GCCGTGTTCGACATCGGCACTGGCGGCCAGCAGGATACGGCCTTCGCGCGCCGCACCATCCTCAACGCCGACCTGCATCAGCCGGGCCGCGCCACCGTGGCGCAAGTGGTGACACGCGAAGATACACGGGCCGCGCAGGACCGGTTGAAGCGCGCGATGCAGTCGTACTTCGAGCAGCAGGGCATCGGCCTCACGCTGGCGGTGGGCCAAATGGAAAACCGCGAACTGGCCGGCGCGCTTTTTGGCCTCATCACCGGCCTGCTGCAATTGATGACCTTTCTCATGGCCGTGGTCGGCAGCATCGGGCTGAGCGGCACGTTGAGCATCAACGTCATCGAGCGGCGGCGCGAAATTGGCGTGATGCGGGCGGTGGGCGCGTCTTCGGGCGATGTGGCTTTCATCTTCGCTGGAGAAGGTTTGCTGCTTGGGCTGCTAAGTTGGATCCTCGCAGCGCCGCTCGGCATCCTCGGCGCGCAGTTCTTTGTGGAGGCGCTGGGCGGCGCGTTGGGCTTTCCGTTTTTCTATCGGGTGTCGTTCACCGGCTCGGCGGCGTGGCTGGTCATCATCGTGGTGCTGTCGCTGCTCGCCAGTTGGCTCCCGGCCAATCGCGCGACACAGATCAGCGTGCGCGAGAGTCTGGCGTATGAATAGGTGTTGTGATGCCGGGAACGACGGGGAATGGAATTCCCCGGCTGAGAACGTGAAAGCCCGGTGAACCGGACTGACTTTAGCCTGGGAGTCGGCATCAATTCAGTCGGCCTCAGCCGACTTTCAAGAATTCAGCCAGCGAATTCTATTCGCTGGCGTTCACGGGGAGGAAACTACCATGCCCTATTGGAGACTGCACTATCATCTGGTCTGGGCCACATTCAAGCGCTTGCCTTTGCTCACCGATGCCAATCACAAATTGCTGTGTGGCACACTCTATGGGAAGGCTGATGAACTTCGCGCCATCATTCACGCGATGGGAAATGTTGAAGACCACATCCATGTCATCGTGTCTATCCCGCCAAAGATTGCGATTGCCGACTGTGTCAAGCATTTCAAGGGTGCCAGTTCGCGGGAAATCACACGCGTGTTCGGCGAAGACTTCCAATGGCAAGCTGGCTATGGCGCTCTCAGTCTCGGCGGCCGCTCGCTGCCAACCGTTATGGCTTATGCCAATCATCAAGCGCAACACCATAGCGCAGGCACGATCATTTCTGTTTATGAGCGCATCTCGGAAGAGGACGATGGGCCGGTGCTTCAACCGCCGATGTAACGACAGTCGGCCTCGGCCAACGAAGTTTGCACGCCGACTTCCATGATTTCAGCTAGGGAATTTCATTCTCCGGCGTTTCGAGCGAGCACGAACTGATGACCGACTCTGACCGCTTCCCCCTCCTCACCGCCGCTGGCCGTGTGATGCTCAAACGTCTGCGCGAGCACCCGCATGCGCCGCGCTACACCGCGCAGTGTGGCAACCGGTTGACAGCCGATTATCTGCGCCGGGTGCAAGCCTTCGAGGCTGAGGTGCGTTCATCGCCGGTGGGCTGGCCAGAGGGCGGCTTTCCGGATTGGCTGTCCGGTTTTGTGGAGATGTGTTTCTGCGAGGTGCCGTTCTATCGCGAGTACGGCGCGCAGCCGGCGCGGCTCGCCGACATCCCCATGCTCAACCGCGCCGACCTCGCCCGCGAGCCGTGGGCGTTTGTGCCCGATACACAGCCGCTCGACGACCTCATCCTCTATGAAACGTCCGGCACCACCGGCCACCCGCTCACTGTGCTTTCGCATCCGATTGTGAGCAACAGCTACCTCCCATTGCTGAAAATAGCGCTGGAAAAAATCGGGATTACGCTGACAAGCGGGCCGGGTGACGTGGGCTGTGTACTCGTCGGCTGGCAGCAGCGCGCATACACGTATCCGTCGGTCACGCCGCTGCAAGGCGAGGCCGCGCATCTCAAACTTAACCTGCATCCTGATGATTGGCGCGACCCCGCCGACCGCGTGCGCTTTCTCGATGATCTCAATCCCGAAATCTACACCGGCGACCCGTTGGCCTTTGCCGAACTGATGGCGCTGCCGCTGACGACGCGGCCCAAAGCCCTCATCTCCACAGCGATGACGCTGCTACCGGGCTTGCGTGCTCAACTTGAAGCGCGCTTCGGTTGCCCCGTGCTTGACGTGTATTCGATGAACGAGTCGGGGCCTATCGCAGTTTTGAAGGCACGAATGAACACGAATGAACACGAAGGGGAACTGTTGCATCATCGAGTGTTCGTCGAAATCTTGAATGCGGATAGCCGTGTGTGTTCGCCCGGTGAACGTGGGGAAGTAACGCTGACCGGCGGCTTCAATCCGTTTCTGCCGCTCCTGCGTTACCGCACGAACGATTATGCGGCGCTCGAGTGGCGCAGCGGTGGACCCGTGCTCGTGGAGTTGGAAGGCCGCGCCCCTGTCGTGTACCGCGCTGCCGATGGCCGCACAGTCAACAATCTCGATGTGACCGGCGCGCTGAAGCCGTTCGCTCTCCCGCAGTACAGCGTTCACCAATCGGCAGGCGGCAGCCTGTACGTGCGCTATCGCGGCCTCGACTCTGACGCTGACAAAATCCGCGTGACATTGCTCACCCTCTTCGGCGCGCAACAAACTCTTGCAGTTGAACGCGTGGAGACATTGGGCGACAAGGTCGTCCAATACACTTCAGACTACTCGACTACATGACCACCGGACTTGTCATAGGCAAATTCCTCCCGCCGCATCGTGGTCATATGCACTTGATGGAGTATGCCCGGGCGTGCGTGCAGCAGCTCGTCGTCATCGTCTATTCCATCCAGGCCCAGTCCATCCCCGGCGCACTGCGTACTCAATGGCTGCGCGAACTATATCCCGATGTGACGGTGTATCATTGCGACGACGAAATCCCACAGTATCCGTACGAGCATCCGGACTTTTGGAATATCTTTGTCGGTACGGTGCGGCGCTTCCTGTCACACGGACCGGATTGGGTGTTTACGTCCGAAGAGTATGGCGAGGAACTGGCGCAACGACTCGGAGCACAACACGCGATGGTGGATTTGAACCGCGAAACTTATCCTATCTCGGGCACGGCTGTGCGCGAGAACCCATACACGAACTGGCATCTCATCCCCGAACCGGTGCGCGCGCACTATGCCCGCAAGATCACGTTCATCGGCGCGGAGTCGACGGGCAAGACCACGTTGTCACTGCAAATTGCCGCGCACCTCGGCGCGACGTGGATACCGGAGTATGGCCGGTTGTACTACGAGATGTATCGCAGTGTGCACGAACAGCACGATATGGATTTGATTTTTCGCGGCCAGATGGCGCTGGAGGATTGGGGCATGCGGCGCGCCAATCGCCTACTCATCTGCGACACCGACACGCTGACCTCATGCGTCTGGAACGAGCGTTACTATCAACATTATCCCGAGTGGATGAACCGCGAGTTCGAAGCGCGCAAGAGTCATCTACATCTACTTTGCAACATTGACCTGCCGTGGATTTATGATGGCGTGCGCGACTCGGGCGAGCAGCGGCAGTGGTTTCATCGGCGCTTCCTCGAGGAGTTGCACACGCGCCAATTACCGTACGTGCTCATCTCCGGCCAGGGAGAGGCGCGCTTCGACGCCGCGCTAGCCGCCATCAGACAACACTTCCCCGAAGCCGTCGCCGCCTTGCGCGCCGACACACCCTCACTATGACACCCGGCCCCCTCACCGTCGTCTGGCGTATCACCACGGCCTGTGATTTGGCTTGCCCGTTCTGCGGCTACAGTCGCGAGTTGCGTTGGCCGCGCACACATGCCTCGCGTGATGATGTGCTGGCTTTCGGCGCGGCATTGGGTGAGTATGCGGCGCTCACCGGGCGCGACGTGCATGTGAGCGTGTTAGGCGGTGAGCCGTTGTTGTGGCCGCCGCTGGCCGAGGTCTCGCGCATACTGGTCGCCTACGGCCTGAGCCTCGGCGTCACCACGAACGGCACCCACCTCATCGCCGCGCTCGATGTGTTGCAACATTTCAACCGCGTCACGCTCAGCCTCGACGGCTTGCGCGACTTTCATGACTGTGGACGCGGGCGGCGTGGATTGTTCGACGCAGTGTGCAGCGGGATTACTGAACTCAAACAACGGATGCCGGCAGGCGGCGTGATCTGCGTCAACACCGTCCTCATGCGGTCGAACCTCCACCGCTTCGGCGAACTGCTGGCTACATTAGCCGGGTGGGGCGTGGATGAAGTGACGTTCAACGCGCTGGGCGGCTTCGACCGGCCCGGCGAGTTTTATGAGTGTGAGAAATTGTTGCCTGAACACATCGCTTGGCTGCGGGCCGAGTTGCCGGAACTACGGCAACTCGTCGCGCCAATGGTGGTGCGCGGCAGCGACCGCTATCTCGGCAGGATGATGGCGTTGGCTCGCAACCTTCCGATAGCTATAGAAGACTGCGCGCCCGGCGAGAGCTTTCTGTTTGTGGATGAGCGAGGCTATGTCAGCCCGTGCAGCTTTACGCCGCGCGAGTATGGCTTCCACATTTCTAAATTCCGCACCGCTGCCGACCTAGCCCACTTGCCGGAACGCTTTCGCGCTCGCCGCCAACATCACCGCGCTGCCGCGTGCGATGACTGCCGCAGTACCCAACTCTTCGGGAAGTTTGCACTCGGAGACGTGCCACAATTAAGTAGAGGCACCCCGATCTAAGCGGAGCGGCGTCTCCTCGCCTCAGTTCAACCATGACCACTGAAGGCCCCGCGCTGGCAGCCCTCACCCGTCGTCTGGCCGAGACCCCGCCCGAGTTTTTAGCGGAGCCGGAGAGCGTGAGCGTCGTCGCCATTGTCTCCGATTTGAAGCGGAACTGGACGGGTGAGCCGCTCACCGCCGCGCAAGCCGCAGCGTTCACAGTTACCGGCCCCAAAGTCCGCAATCGGCTTCGGCTCACTCTCATCTCGATCTGGCTGTTGACGGACATTTGGTTTCGGGCGCGGCGCGAGTTGGCGGCTGAAGCGTTGCCTTGGCTCGCTCACGGCCTCGATGAGTTGGCAAACTCCGTGAACGCAGAGAAGTGTGTGACCGACCCCGACCGGCGCGAGGAGTTGGCACGGGTGTGCCTGGGTCATTTGGGATTGCGGCCAGCCGGCGAGACCGAAGCGCAAGCCCATGACCGTTTGACGACGATGAGCACCTCCGAACGTCAACGCCTCATTAAAGCTGCCCGCGCTGCCGAGGCGCGCGCTCAGGAAATTCGCGAGGCCATGCGCAAACAAGCGGCGCTCGACGCGCAAGCCAAGGCGATGCAGGAGTAGTCTCGTGGTCGAGTGGTCGAATAGTCGAGCGACTACCAGACCACTGAACTACGCGGTTATGCGACTCAACGTGAAAGACCGCTTTCCCCTCCTCACTTCAGCCGGCGAAGTGCTGCTCAAGCAAATCGAGGAGCACCTATACGCGCCGAAGTGGACGCATCTCGGCGTGGATCGGTTGAGCGCCAGCGCGATGGCCGGCGCGGCTGCGTTTGAAGCTGAGGTCAGGGTGAAGCCGCCTGCGTGGGAGGCGGATTCCCACCCGGAGTGGTTGCCCGAGTTTGCTTCCCATTGCTATCGCACTGTGCCGCTGTATCGCCGCCGGGGTGCACAGCCCAACTCATTCGACGCCATCCCCACCACCGAACGCAGCGACCTCGCGCGCGAGCCGTGGTCCTTTGTGCCGGACGATGTGGCTGTGCGCGACATCACGGTGTACCACACCTCCGGCACGACGGGTCACCCGCTCAGCATCATCACCGATGCGGATACGCTGGCGCTGTACCTGCCGTTGATGCGCGCGGCGTTGGCCCGATATGGTCTGACGCTCACTGGCGAGCCGGGCCGTGTGGCGGTGATGGTGGTGGCTCATCAGCGACGGACATACACGTATGCGTCGGTGAGCGCCGTGCTCGGGCAGGCGGGCGTGGTGAAGGTCAACCTCAACCGTGATGAGTGGCGCGAGGCCGATGACGCCGCGCGGTTTATCGATGCCTGCCAGCCGGAAGTTATCGCTGGCAACCCGATTTCATTGGCGGCGCTGGCAGAGTTGCCGTTGACGGTGCTGCCTGGTGCTCTGCTCTCCACGGCGATGACGCTGTCTGCGGGACTGCGTGAGTCATTGCAAGCTCGCTTCGGCTGCCCGGTGGTGGATGTGTATTCGATGAATGAGACCGGGCCGATTGCGGTGCTGAGTCCGCGAACGAACAACGACTGGGAACTGCTACAGCCCTGGTTGTTCGTGGAGGCGCTGAATGCGGAGGGGCAGTCGTGTGCGCCCGGTGAGCGCGGCGAGATCACCGTGACTGGCGGCTTCAACCGCTATCTGCCGCTCCTGCGTTACCGCACGAACGATTATGCGCGCATGGAATTTCGCAACGATCAGCCGGTGTTGGTGGATTTGGAGGGTCGCACGCCCGTGAACTTCCGCGCGGTGAACGGTGACGCAGTCAATACAGTGGATGTGAGCCGGGCGCTGCGGCCTTACCCGTTGATGCAATACGCGCTCCATCAAGCCGAGGATGGCACACTGCTGTTCCGCATGAACGACTCGAGCGTCGGCGAGCATACGGTGCGGGCGGCATTGCGTGATGTGTTCGGCGCTGAGGCCCGCGTGCAGTTTGCGCCACTCGACCTAACGTCCGGCGCCAAGGTGGTGACGTATTCGAGTGAGCGGAGTGAAGGCCGTTCAGCCGGAAACTGGCCGCTCGAGGATGGCCAAGAGTAATTGCGCGCCCAATTCCTGCAAGCCGGGCGTGGCATTAATGAGGTCGTTGAGAGGGCGGAACAACCCGCCACGATTGATGTCTTTATCCGGGTTGAGGCGAAAGATGCGCGGATGGAAGCCGGCCTCCAGCGCGTATCGACGGAAGCCGCTCACCGTCATCCGGCTCAGGTACCCGGCAACCGTCTCGTATCTTTCAGCCGGTTGATCGGGCCGAAAGTATTCGGCGCGCACGCGCAACACGGCCGCTTCGGGAAAGAATAGATGCACCCAGGGCAGGGAAGTGAAGCCCCACATGTGCGCGCCGTACGGGCTATACCACAGCGGCCCAAACAACGTGGCCAGCACACCGCCGGGCTTGAGCAGGGCATGGATTTTACGCAGGCAGGCGAGCGGGTCGGGGATGTGCTCAAAAGCATCCAGACTCAGGACGAGGTCAAACTGCGTGCCGGGCAGATAGGCGTTGACAAAATCGGCGCAGGCAAGCTTGACCTGATGCTCAACGCCTTTTTCGGCGGCGAGCCGCCGCGCCGCCTCCACACGTAGCGGGTCAACATCCACACCATGCACCTCCGCCGCGCCGTGCTCGACCAGCCACATGCACAGGTCGCCGTAGCCGCAGCCGACATCCAGCACGGTCTTGCCGCGCAGGTCGAGGTGACCGCCCACAAACGGCGCGCTCACAAAACTCATGAACCATTCGGGCGTTTCGGGATCGTAGACATACCGCGTGGACTGCGCAACGATTTCTGCATTCGTGAGACGATTGCGAGGGTGCGACAGTAGCCGGAGCAACCGATAAGCGGTTTCGTCGAAAATGGAAGCCATACGGTGCGGCGCAGACGGTGAGTGATTGGCAACGTCGCGCGCCGCGCAAAGTATATCGGAGAGTGGAGGTGGCCCCAAGTAGATTTTCCATTCTCCGGGTGATCAGTAGACCGTGAGTTGCCTGCGATTATTTCAACACGTCGCGCAGCGTGGCTGAGTAACCGGGGAAGATTTCACCGACGGCGTGATTGTTGAGGCGCTTCGCGCACAATTCGGCCAGCACGTCGCGATAATCAGTGGTCACGGCCAAATCACCCGGCCCGACGAGTTGCCCTTCCGCGAGGCCCGGCCACTGGCCGTGCACGCGGCCACCGAGCACGTGGCCGCCCATCAACAGCATCGCGCTGCCGTGCCCGTGATCGGTGCCCAGCGAGGCATTCTCCGTCAGCCGCCGCCCGAATTCGCTCATCACCACCACCGTCAGCTTGTCGGCGTGATCAAACATATCCGCATGGAAAGCGGCCAGGCCATCGGCGAGGTCTTGCATCAGGCCGGGCATCCAGCCGTCGGTCACGCCCTGCGCGAAGTGCGTGTCCCAGCCACCCACATCCAATGCTGCCACCTCCAGCCCGACTTCGGCTTTGATCAGCATCGCCACTTGCCGCAACCCCAAGCCAAACTCTGAATCGGGATAGCGCGCCTCGCGCCCAGCGATATAACCGGCCGGGTCGAGCACTTGCAATGTGTCGAGCACGTCGAGCGTCTCCTGCCCGATGACGCTGAGCGGTTCCGTTCCGGTGTACAGCGAGGAGAGCGTAGCCCGCATCTGCTCCACGGCGCGCGCGTTGCCGCCCAGGTGAAAGTCGGCGATGGATTGCAGCGCGGTGACGGGCACTGCGCCGCTGAGGGAGCGTTGCGTGACTGAGCCGAGGCCAATGGCGCGCAGCGGCGAGCGATTGCGACCCATACCTTCGGCATGGGCGTTGAGCGTGGCCAGGTGCCGCCCGATCCAGCCGGAGGCCGGGCCGCGCTCATCCTCCACAC
>JBQTJD010000648.1:0-6539 GCA_052387475.1 Anaerolineales bacterium
TGCACGGCCTGTCAATTGCAGAAAGACATCTTCGAGATTCGGCGCGCGCCATTGCGGCGTGGCGGGTGTGGGTTGAGCAACGAGCCGGCCTGTCAACGCGGCGGGCGTGTCCAGCGCGATGAGTTGGCCATGGTCGATGATGCCCACGCGATCACAGAGCGCCTCGGCCTCCTCGATGTAATGTGTGGTGAGGATGACGGTGCGCCCCTCGGCGCGCAGCCCGCGCACGAGATCCCACAGGTTGCGCCGCGCTTGCGGATCGAGGCCCGCCGTCGGCTCGTCGAGGAAAACCAGTTCGGGGTCGCTGACGAGCGCGAGCGCGAGGGCCAGCCGCTGCTGCTGCCCGCCGCTGAGCTTGGCCGGCAGCGCGTTGGCCTTCTCGGCCAGCGCCACGCGTTCGAGCAACTTCAGGGCATTGGCGCGGTTGAGGGCGCGGCCATACAAGCGCGCAAACATCTCGACCTGTTGCAGCGCGGTGAGATCGGGCAGCAGGCTGGTGCGTTGCAGTTGCACCCCGATGCGGCGCTTGACGGCCTGCGCATGCGTGGCAATGTCCAACCCGAACACGGCGACACGCCCGCTGTCGGCGCGGCGCAGGCCTTGCAGGATGCTGAGCGTCGTGCTCTTGCCCGCGCCGTTCGGCCCGAGCAAGCCGAATAGTTCGCCGCGCCGCACCTCGAAGCTCAGACCGTTGACGGCCTTCACTTCGCCGTAGGCTTTGATCAGGTTTTCAACGTGGATGGCGATGTCGTTCATGGTGAGCGCCCTTATCCTTTACGGTTGGCCTGCCACTGGCGCAAGGCCCAGATCAGCAGTCCAGCGGCGATGCCGAGCGCGATGCCCGACGCACCCAAATCCGTTGACGACAACGCCGCGCCAATGCCTGTGCCAATCGCCAGCCAGAAGCCCAATTCGTTGCGGGTTGAAGATGAAGTGTTGTTCATGGTGCATTCTCCTTATGACCGCCACGATAAAACGAAAACACTTGTGTAGCCCGCATCCAGCGATTGATTTCGCCGTAAACAAAAAGGCCGGCCCGAAGGCTGACCTTGCGATGCAGTCCGGTCTATAACTTTGGATATATTGCACACCACCGAGACAAGCACTATACACAAGCTCTGCTCAAGCCACTCTTACGACACAGTCATACCCGCGAAAGCGGGTATCCACGCCGTTTGCGTTGGCCTCCCGCTTTCGCGGGGTGACAACTGTATAAGTTGAGTGACTAATCGAGATGCACAATCCCGCGCCGCAGCGCCTCGGTCACCGCTTGCGTGCGATCAGCGACGCCGAGCTTGCCGAGCAGGCTGTTGACGTGAATCTTCACCGTGCCCTCGGCGATGGTGAGCGCCGCGCCGATCTCTTTGTTGCTCTTGCCGGCGACGATGAGGCGCAACACGTCGAGCTCGCGCGGGGTGAGCGGGTAGGCAGTGAGGCGGTCAGCCAGCTTGGCCGCCACCTCGAATGGGATGCGCTTTTGTCCGGCGTGCACCGCGCGGATGGCGTCGAGTAATTCATCGCGCGGGGTGTCTTTGAGCAAATAGGCCCCGGCCCCGGCGTGCAGCGCGCGATAGATGTCCTCGTCGCCGTCGTAGGTGGTGAGAACGATGATGCGGGCCTCAGGCTGTTCGGCGCGGATGTGGGTGATGGCCTCGACGCCGCCCATCACCGGCATGCGCAAATCCATGAGGATGACATCCGGCTGATGTTGCCGTGCGAGTTCGACGGCGCGCTGGCCGTTCTCGGCTTCGGCCACCACTTGCATGTCGGCGCGGCGACTGATCATGGCGGCCAGGCCCTCGCGTACCACGGCGTGGTCATCGGCAAGGAGGATGCGGAGGGGAGCGGTGGGCATAGTCTCGACGTATTGCGTATCGCGTAACTACGGAATACGTGCTACGCAATACGTTTTGGAATGGAGCAGTTCACCGTTGTTCCAGCGTTGGGTTGACTCGTGACTGTGAGTGTGCCGCCGTGCCGGGTCGCGCGCTCGCGCATCCCGATCAACCCGAAGCCGTCCTCCGGTCGCGGGCGAACCGAGTCGGGATCGAAGCCGCGCCCATTATCACTCACTTCCAGTTCAACACGGTCGGGCACGGATCGTAGCGCCAGCCGGAGGTGCGTAGCGTGCGCGTGCTTCAACGCGTTGGTCACCGCCTCCTGCCCGAGGCGCAACAAATCGGCTTCGAGATCGGCGGGCAACGGCGGCCAGTGTTCGGGCAATTGCCATTCGACGGAGAGCGCGGCCCCGGCGGTGAGCGCCGCGACCGAGTCGCGCAGGGCGACGGGCAGCGGCTTGTGTTCCAGTGCTTGCGGGCGCAGGGCATACACCGAGCGGCGCGCCTCCACCAGACTCTCACGGGCCAGGGTGCGGGCTCGGGTGAGGTGGGCGCTGGCCGCGTCGTTCGTTTCACCCAGCACGTCGTCGGCGGCCTCCAATTGCACGACGATGCCGGTGAAGCCCTGGGCCAGCGTGTCGTGAATCTCCCGCGCCATGCGGTTGCGTTCATCCAGAATCGCGGTGCGTTGAGTCTCGCGCGCCAAACGCGCGAGTTGCATGGCGAGCGTGACTTGTTGCGCCAGCGCTTGCGCCAGTTCGATTTCATCCGGGCTGTAGCGCCGGCGGGCGAGGCTGTTGATGCTGATGAAGCCGAGCGGCTGCTGACCCGAGAGCAGCGGCACATACAAAATCTGTTGGATGCCCTGCGCCAGCATGAGCGCGCGCTGTCTGAGGCGCGGGTCGTTGGCGACATCGTCCACGGTGAATGGCCGGCGTGTGCGCAACACTTCCTGCCAGATGGGCGCGTCGGAGGCCGGGAGCGGATGCGGGGGGCCGTCGGTCACAGCATCGGCGGCGATGGTTTTGCCATTGAGGTGCGCCGCGTGCAGGCTGATGACATCCGAGTCGGCGTCGTGCAGAAACAGGCTGGCGTACGGCGCATCGAGTTGTTGCGCGATGGCGGTGAGGGCTTGCTGCAACACATGCTCAAGCGAGGCCTCCGGCGTGAGCGCAGTGAGGGTGCCGGCGAGGGCTTGTGTCTGCCCGCGCGACACTTGCAGCGCGCGTTCGAGGGTGCGCGCGAACAGCCAACTCAACCACGCGCCCGCCGCATACACGCTCCACCAAAACAGCACCAGCCCCACGCTCTGCGCCGCCGTGCCCACCGGATACACCGGCGCCCAGCGACCCTGTTGCTCACTCAGAGCAAACAGCGCGGTGAGAGTCATGATGGCGGCCAGCGCGCCGAAGAAACCATTCGAGCCGAGCACCAATCCGCTGATAAGGATGCCGAGCAGATACAGCGCGTTGGCCGGGCTGCTCATGCCGTAATACTGGGCGTTGAAAGCGATGGGCAGGAAGATGCTGCTCATCAGGCAACTGGCTGCCCAATACGATTGGCCGCGCCGGAGCAACACTTCAGCCAGCCCGCACAACGCGAGCAACCCGACCCCATCCCATGGGAAGAATGGACTGAACGGCACGCCCAATGCACCGGCGGCCAAATATCCCGCCGCGCCGAGGGCGACGACGACGAGCACGCCACGCATCAAGCGCACGTTGATGTCGGACAAAGGCGGTGTGAGTGGAGGCCGCTCGCGCCAAAAGTGCAGACCGAGGGCAATGAGGTTGCCGGTCACCACGCCAAGCGCCAACCCGACAATCCAATCGCTGCCGGCCGCGAGGCTGAGCATCACGCCCGCGACACTCCCCACCGCCGCGCATGCCAGCCATAGGATGAGGAATTGCCACGAATATACGGAACGGCGTGAACGTTGCGAGGTCATGTTGAGTCGGATTGTACCCGTTCGATGATAGGACGAATACCGATGGGGACAACCCACTCAAGCGGGGTTGGAAGCTATACCGTTGGATATAGCGTAGAGACGCCGTCGCTTCGCTTATGCGGCGCGTCTCTACATTGGCGAATGGCTCAATTCAATTTGGAATGCGTCATAGATGGGCCGTCTCCCTCACGGAGTAAAAATATCCACCCGGTTGCTTTGCGACACATCGGCCACCGGCCCGCCGCCGATCACGATCCACTGACCGTTCACGACTTGCGACGTCAGGCCGTGCCGCGCGCCGGGCAAGTCGGGCCACTTCTCCCATTGCATCGTCTTCAGGTCGAGCACTTCGTGTTGATGATAGGTAGCGAACGTGCCCAGGTCTTCGCCGCCCGCGACGTGGATGCGGCCATCGAGGTAGGCCGCCGTGAGGCCGCTCGCCGCGGTGGGCATATCCGGCCCGCGCGTCCACGTATCAGTTTGCGGATCGTAGATTTCGACAATGGGAAGATTCGCGCTCTGTTGGATGCGACCGCCGAGCACATACAACTTCCCCTCGGCGGCGACGGCGGCCAGGTGCTCGCGGCCCGTGGGCAACAGCGCGCGCGTCCTATCCCACGAATCGGTCACGGGGTCGTACACCAACATCCGCAGCGGCCCACCGCCGACCGGCGCATTCATCCCACCCACGACATACAACTTGCCATCCAGCGCCGCCATCGAGTGTGTGCCAAGCTCGACGGGTAAGCTGGCAATATCCGACCATGAATCAGTGGCCGGATCGTAAACCATGCACGAGCGGGTGAAGCGAAAGAAGTCGGGCAGGCCGCCGGAGACGTAGATTCTTCCGTTGAGCGCCGCCATGCCGAAGTGGTGGCGGCTGAGCGGCATGGGCGCAGCGATGGCCCACGCGTTGGTCGCCGGGTTGTACACTTCCATGCGTACAAAAGTTTTGGCCCCAGCATTGAAGCCGCCCGCCACGTAGATTTTTCCGTCGAGCACCGCCGAGCCGAGTTCCATGCGCGGGCTTGGCATCGGCTTGCCTGTCGTCCACGTGCGCGCGCCACCGCGCACTGGTGGGATAGTCGGCCATACCGTCGTCGGCGTGAGCGTGCCCGGCACGCGTGTGACGTAGCGCTCGACTCTGGTCAGCGTTTCCGTCGGCTTCGGCGTGGCCGTGCCGATGAGGGTGGCGGACGGCGGCGGTGTGGTGGCGGATGGGATTTGCGTCGGAACCGTTGTCGCAGAGGGCGGCGCGGTGCCCGTTAGAACAGATTGTATCGGCGTCGGCGACGCGCAAGCCGTGAGCACGAACACCAAGAAAAAAGCCTCGCGCCCTATTCGTGTCATTATTCCCTTCACCTCCGTCAGTGAGATGAAGATTAGATGCCGGTCGAGGCGCGTGGCTTCAATTACGCCCCTCTCGCACAAACAGAAAAAGCGGCAACGCGAACGACAATCCGACGAGCAACGTCACGACCACGTATACCCACCAATAGCGTATCCCGCGCTGCGCGGATTCGCGGTACATCCACATCCAGAATACGAAGCACGAAATCAGCAGATCGGCGATGCCACCGATGGCGATGGTATTGGTCGTAGCCAATTGCGCCAATTGGCCAATATCCAATCCGTGTTCGAACAGAAACGGCAGTAGGAAGTAATACGGCACAACTGCACCGACGACGCAGAGAGTCAACCAGAGCCATTTCATGCGTATGTCTCCTTCTTGAAATGCAGGCGCGTTGCAAACAACGGCGCATAGATGAGAGCAGCCACCACCATGTTGAGCACGACGTTGACCCACACCCCAAAGTAGGCTGAGAGGGCGGTGTCGGGCAAGAACCATAGCGTGAGGCCGGCAAAGAGGCAGTTCCACGTCCAACGCTCGCGGCGCTTGAAGGCATTGCGGGCTAGGAAGACGAAGAACACACCCCAGCCGGCCACCGTCATCCCCAGCACGCCATACACAAACTGCTGAAACGACACGACACTCGCCGGAGCGACCGCCTCGCCCCAGAAAACGGCGTTGACGTGTTGGTTGAAGACCACATCGAACAGCGGTGTCTGATTGGCGAAGGCCAGCCAAAATCCGAAAGCCACCACGCCTACGCCGACAACCAGCAACCACCGGTCCCAAAACTGTTGTAGCTTCATAAGTCACTCATTCGGCATACTGGATGCTCAAAGAGATGAATTGAAGACCAACGTCATACCCACGCAAGCGGGTATCCAAACCACAGTAATGGACTCCCGCTTTCGCGGGAGTGACGGCCCGCGTTGGGTCTGCGTGTCACCGACCCATCTGTCGCACGCCGATGAACTGCACGATGGCGAACAGCGCGACGATGTCGGCGATGATGGCGGTGAGCCACCAGCCCGCTTGTGTGAACGGCACCCATCCGCTGAGCAGCAACACCCAACTGGCGACGACCCACGCCGTGTCAGCGGCCACGGCGATGAGGGCTTCCGTTCGCGCAATGGGCTGCCGCCTCGCGATGCGATACAGCAATGCCGCGTAGCCTATCAATCCCAGCCCCAGCACAATCAGTATGAACGGTGAGGGCAGGCCCCCGAGTGCCATCGGAGGCAGGCCCATCAACGTCGTTAGCGGCCACGCACCCAGCACGCACGCCAAACCGGTAGCAGCGGAAAAGATGACGTTGCCGAGCAGTGTCCAGCGCAAGAGGATAGAGTTATCGCGAGAAAGAAGTTGGGAGGTCATGTATGGAGCCTTTCTTGTGAGAAGTTGG
>JBQTJD010000649.1:0-2536 GCA_052387475.1 Anaerolineales bacterium
GCACGATCTAGCGAACCGCTACTCGGACACCGGACAGTTCGCCGACATCCTGAGCCTCCCAGCAGACCCACCATGGCTTGTCTTGCACGACTGGCTGCTGGACGATTGGGGCTTTCCGCAGGGCGAGGCGCGGCGCGCCCTCGAACGGCATCTATCCCTGGCGATGGTGGCCACGTTCGCGGCTGTTCATGTCCGCGAGAGCGCGCTCTTGTCGAGCGTGCTCGACGTCGAGGCCGGTTTTGATTCGAGCGCTCAGCGCCTCGAACAGGTTCTTCACGACGAAGCCACCGCCCACCTAGCTCATCTCTTTCCGCCAGCGTCACCGTTCTGGGAGTATCACCGCAAATTCATGGACGCCTGCGCCCAGGCACTTGCCAATCCGCAAGCTTGGCTTGCGCCCGCGCCGCAAAGCGGCGAGAGAGAAACGCTGCGCGTTTCTCCAGCGCCAGCTTGGCTTGCGCCCGCGCCGCCGTTCGATGATGAGCTGAATCGCCTGGCCGACCGTTTGGCTTTTGCCAAAATTCCTCTGGTGGCCGTCGCCCTGTACGCCGGCAAGGCGCGCGCTTCGCAGCTTCCCGCGCTGCTTGATTTATTCGGTCAGCTTGGTTTGGTTTTCCAGATTTTGCGAGAAGCCCTGAGCCTCCAGCATGATGCGCATCGGCGTCATCTTTCCTACCCCATCATTCGCGCGATGCACGCAGCTGGCATCGAATTCAGCCGACCGGTCTCGCCGGAACGCCTTCTCGGTGCGGCGCTGCTGACCGGCGTCGTGGTCAAGATCGCGCGCGAGTGTCTGGCGCGTCTGGAACGTTGCCGAGCTTCGGCGCTGGCGCTTGATCTTCCCACGCTCAACGCCTATCTCTCGACCCTCGAAGACCAGTGGCGCGAACTGATGGATTTGTTTTCGGTGGAGGGTGTTGAGAGCACAGCCCGGCATCCCGGACGCCTGAGGCTGGCGATGGCCGCTCCACACAACGGCCTCGCTCAGGCGATTGTGATGGCGGAAGCGTACCTGGTCGCAGATCGGACGTTCCGCGAGAGTTGGGAGGTGCAGCGGCGCGGCATTTTCGACTCTGGCGAGTTGATCGGTCGCATCTTCGCGCCGGGGTTAATTCTGGAGACATTGTGCCAGCATCGAGCGGATATGGCCGGCGATGTAAGCGCGCTGTTAGACGCGCTGGCGGACAGCGGTTTCCGTTATTACCCTCACCCTGCCGTTCCCCCGGATGCCGATGACCTGGGGCTGGCGCTGCGTCTGTATTCCCATTCAACGGAGAAAGCCAGACATCGTGAGCAGTTGCAAAAACCGTTGCGCTGGATGGAAGCCAACATCTCCGCAACCGGCCAGATTCCCTGTTGGTTCACGCGCGGCGTCGAGGGACTCGACGACGCTCACGAGACCGTGCTGTGGGGCAATCAATGCGCAACGGTTGAAGCCAACTTGCTGTTGGGGCTGATAGCCTACGACCCAATCGCCTATCGCGCCGTGATTGAGAGCTCGGCCGCGCAGTGGCTCCGCCGCTGGCGCCTCAGTGGTCTGGGCGCAAACGCACTCTACGACTCCGCGTATGCGTTATGGACCGCGCTGAGGTTGCTCAATGCGCTGTCGGCTTCTATGGTCGAAAGCAATTTGCGTGATCAAATGGAGCGCGTGATGGAGAGCGCGCCTCGTCGCGACGACGAAGCCATGGTTGAACGGCTGCGGCTCGAAGCGCGCGACGTGTCCACGCCGCAGGCAGCGGCGTTTCTGACGTTGGCCTGTCTGGATGGGCCGGCTTCACCTGCAATCGCCGCTCTCTTCAATCCGGGTTGGATCAACCTGATCGTGAAACGGCAGCGCTATGATGGAAGCTGGGCCAGTGAGTCGTTATTTGTCACGCCCACGCGCGGAGAAATGGCCGCCTGGTATTCGAGCCGCTCCGTCACGACCGCCTACTGCTGGCACGCACTCAAGGTTTACGAGCAATGGCGAGTTGAACCGCCTGCTCCAGCGTGAGCGTGCGGATGCATTGTTGAAAATTAATCAGCTTGAAGCTGGCGGTCTCATCGGTGCGCGTTTGGAAACTGCCGTCGAAGCGATGAGGGCCGCGTGCAGGATGCAGTCGGCGTTGATGGATCAGGCTGCAAGTTTGGATGGGCCGCGCCGCCCGTATCCGCAGTATCGCCAGTCGGCAGCGGTGACGCTTTCTTTGCCGGAATCGCCGTGGGGTTGTTGCAGGGACAGGCCCTCAAAGACGCGGTGCGGCTCGGCGTTGCAGCCGGGGCTGCCAACACTCTGCAAATCGATGCAGGCCGTTTGAACGAGGCAGAAGTGGAAGCGTTGCTAGGTCAAGCGAAGGCGATGGAAGCTCTGGGGAGCAGTCAAAGATGGGCGATCAAGATTGAGGCTGAGAGAACGATGGAAGCATGAATTTCGAACCGATGTTATTCAAGGTCTTGTTGGTTCATTCCTACTCCCCGAATTAGTGATCGCGTGAGTGCTTTCGACTAGTTGCTGTGTCGATGACGAGCGGCTAACCACCTTGAATAACATCGG
>JBQTJD010000650.1:0-3060 GCA_052387475.1 Anaerolineales bacterium
TTCTGACGCCGCGCGGCTTCCACGGCTGCACGGTTTCCAAGTCGTCAATCGTCAGCGCGACCTGCGTGTGGCCGCTGACCACGTTCCTGTACTTGCGCGTGTTCGGCACATCACGCCCGCCAACAAAGAAGTAAGTGCCGTCAAAGGCGAAGCCCACCGGCACAACATCGGGCTGGCCGTTGGGCGCAACAGTGGCCAGCCGAGCTAATCGTTGCGATTGAAGGTATTGGATTTCCTTTTCACTCAACATCACTCACTCGCTTCCTGCGCTTGCATCGGAGCGCCGCGTTCGCGTTGCCGCGCGGCGATCTCGTAGGATTGCTTGAATAACTCAATCGCCTGCACAACGTCGTCGGGTTCTCGCAGATAGAAACTGATCCAGCCGCTTTCGGGCAAAATGTGATGCCGCTCGGCGCGACCCGCCGCCACCACCTCATCGCGCACCTTTTTGGGAAAGGGAATGTCTACGAGCGAGTCGCCGTGGATGTGGCCGATCTCGCGCTTCTCGCCGTAGCGATACTCCGTGCCGCCGAAGCGATGGGGCAGGGCGGTGACGTTCGGCCAACTCAACAACGTTTGCTGGATAGTTTTACTCGCGCCACGAACGGACATGGATGTGCTCCTGCTAGCAGTGGCTAAACTTTACCGCGAAAGCGTCTGGCGCGTGTTAACTCATCCCTGCCCAAACGATCAGTCATCACCTCAACCCATGCAGCCGGCCGAACTCGGTCTCCCTTCACTGTCATCACTCGGCGGTCGTCTTAAATCCAACGCGTCGGTGACTGCCATCACAAAACGGTTTGTTCTCGGAGTGGCCGCAGCGACACAGAGCTGCGCGCGGCAGCACTCGCTCAGTTTTGTCCTGATTGATCACCGTCACGCGGCCACGCACGAAGTAGGGGCAGTTGGGTCGGGCCTCGATGACCGTTGGCTCCGAGGGCGCTTCCTGCGCGCCATCATCCACGCGCCGGAAACGCAGCGCGCCGGTGGGACATTGCATCACCGCAGCTGCGATGTCACCCGCTGCGGCACCATCGAGATTGACCCATGGACGTGAGCGAGTATTGAAAACCCGTGGCAAGGCCTTGAGACAGCGAGCGGAGTGAATGCACAGCGGCGGCTCCCACTCCACCACGATGTGGTCGTTAGCGTACTCACGCGCGACGCCGGGTTGCTTGCGAGCCTCCGGCTGTTCGATGCTCATGGTGCTCCTTCAGTTTGCCACGCCCACCGCTTGGCGCAGAAACTCATCTTTGGTTGCTTGGGCGATGATGAAGTCCGCCAGATTGAAACGTGGGATGGATTGGGCATTCGGCGGTTGGGCGGCGTAGCACGATTTCCTGGCGCTGTCGTTGTATAGGTGGTTCTAACCTGTCGTCAACCAACCCACTGGCTGACGCGCGGTAACGAGCACCAGCCCCAGTAACTGCAACGTTGCTCCGACTGACCCAAAGGTCGCGGCGATACCGACGACTTGGCTCAGCGGCTGACTGATCAACGGTGCGCCGAACTGCCCCAGCGAAAGGATAGTCGTAAAGCCGCCCAACACGCGCCCCCGTAACGCCACCGGTGTCGCATTCATCAGCCACACGTTCAAATTAGGCGAGAGCAACCCTATTCCCAAGCCGCTCAGCGCCAACCCACTGAAAATCAATGTCCAACTGGTCGCCGGGCTAAACAGCACATAGCTCACACCAGACAGGGCAAACGTCAGGATTAACATCGTAATATGATTTAACCGTGCCGCAAGCCAGCCGTACAACGCAGCGGCGAGGGCGGAGGACAGCGTCATCACGCCTAGTGCCAGCCCAGTCTGTGCCGCTGTCGCGGCGGGGGCAATCGTCGCGCCCGCCATTGCCGTTAGCGCGCTCGTCACCAGTAGTGTCGCTTTGAGTATGAGGTTATCAGGGGTATGGTTTCCATTGCTCATGTTCAGCCTTCCCGCAGGCTTGGGACGACATCGTTTGCAAAGCGCTCGAGTTGGGAGAGCGGGTCATCACCTGGCCAGAAAATGAAGGTGTCGAAGCCGAGCTCGGATGCGAAGCCCCTCAGCGTCTCAACCCAGTGCTCAGGCGATCCCTGGAGCAAGCCGCGGGTCGGCCCCTCAGTGATCGTGCCGTTGATGTTGTAGATACGGCGGATCGCAGCGGGGTTGCGGCTGGCCTGGGCGGCTGCTTCGTCAATCCGCGCCTGAAGTTCCGGGACGACGTCCGGCGTCGCCCAGAAGAGCGAGGGCGCCCAACCGTCGGCGAGGCGGCCAGTCAACGCCAGCGCGCGTGGCTTGCCGACGCCGAGCCAAATCTCGATCGGATGCGCTGGTGCAGGGCCAGGATGAAGGCCACGTACCGCGTAGTATTCTCCCTTGACGGTGATCGCGCGTTCGCCGCTCCAGAAGGCGCGAACGATTTGGATCGCCTCCTCGAGCGCCTGCAGCGCCTCGCCGCCGGAGCGCATCGGGCCGCCCATCGCGCCGATTGCCTCCCAGTAGGCGCCCGCGCCAAGTCCCAACTCGAAGCGCCCGCCCGATAGTGCGTCCAGCGAAGCGGCCTGCTTGGCCATCATCGCCGGATCGCGCAGGGGCAGGTTGGCGACATCCGGAAACATCCGAACTCGCTTGGTGCGCGCGAGCAGATCGGCGATCAACGTCCAGGTGTCGAGGAAGCGCCATTGGTAGGGGTGGTCTTGGATACCGATCAGATCGAGTCCGAGTTCGTCGGCGCGAACGGCGAGCGTACGGGCAAGTTCGGCGTCGGCGCTGGTGGGGATGATCGAGAAGCCGAACTCGAGTGGCCGACCATAGCGAGAATTCATCGCGCCTTCTCCTTGTGACGTGGCGACTATTACATCCTGCTGAGTCGCATGTGCTGTTCGGCGCTTGGTGTGCGAGTGCTCATTCGTCCTCCTCGGTTGTGAGCGCGGCAAGCCAGCGGGCGGCGTCGGCCAGTTCGGCTTGCACAAGTTCGTGCCCGGCATCCGCCACGCGGTAGATAACATTGGCGCCGCTGGCCCGCAGGATCTGCGCCAGACGCTCGGTCCGCTCGAGCGGCACGTAGGCATCGC
>JBQTJD010000651.1:0-9502 GCA_052387475.1 Anaerolineales bacterium
CCGGTGCCGCTGCCGATGAGCATCCGGCAAAACGTGTGGTACGGGCTGGAGTTGGCCGGTGTGCGCGACGCACGGCGAAAAGATGAAGCGCTGGAACGTTCGCTGCAACAGGCCGCGTTGTGGGAGGAAGTGAAAGACCGGCTCGATGCCTCGGCCTTTGCGCTTTCCGGCGGGCAGCAACAACGGCTGTGCCTCGCGCGCGTGCTGGCGCTGGAGCCGGAAGTAGTGCTGCTCGATGAGCCGACCTCCGGGCTTGATCCAATCTCTACGGGCAAGGTCGAAGAGTCACTCCAGGCCATCAAGCACGATTACACCATCATCATCGTCCCGCATTCGGTGCAACAAGGCGCGCGCATCGCGGACTTTGCCGCGTTCTTCCTGCAAGGGGAATTGGTGGAACAAGGCGGGCGGGATATGTTCGTTACCCCAATCCACAAACGCACTGAAGATTACGTGACCGGGCGTTTTGGCTAGCGGATTACCACCGTTCCAACTTCTACCCACGCCTGTCCCGGTTCGCCGGCATCAGGCCCCTCGACCGGAAGGCGTTGCAGCGTTTCAGCATCGTATAGCCCCAGCACAAGGCGAGCCTGATCTGTCCGGGGCGCGTCGGACGGGATTTGCAAAGTATATGTGTCCAAAAAGTCGCGCCCCGGGATCCACTGCGTTGTGAGATAGCGGTCTTCCACTGGATACGCATCGTGCTGGGCCAGCGACCCAAGCGTTGGCTCATATAGATGAACAAAGATAGTATAAGGGCGATCCGTAGTACGCTCAGGCTGCCACCACACCGTCATCGTCATCGTCTCGCCGGCATGGAGAATTGATGGCGTGAGTCGATAGCCCAATACCCTGGCCGCGCCGCCGACATCTGTATTTAGCGGTTCGAGTTTAGGAGTGTTGTCGGCTAGCATTACCGGCGGCGGAGGGTAACCGGTCACCGCGACTCCGTAAAAGGCAGAGACGCATGCGTTGACCCAATGTTGGGGGTCGGACCCGACCGTTTCAAGCCCGGCGATGTTTTCAGGCGCGGGCAGAGTCATGGCCCCCAGACTCTGCTCACGGCCGGCACGCAACTCGCGGTCGAAGTGATCCCACGCCAGCGCGTGAGCCGACACACTGGGAATGAGTTGCACTGTGCGCCACGCGCTCGTGAGTGGATAGAGGACGCCACCGCACGCAACCAGGAGCATGGCCACCCGCACGACAGGCACAACGGCTGCGGCCTCAGAGCGTCGCAGCAATTGACCAATCACAACTCCCCAAACCGCCAGGCCACTGATCAACGCAAATTGTGGCACCAGCAACACCCGCAAGGGTGGATAAAATCCCAACGCCCAGGCGGCGGGTGTCAGGCTGGCGGCGATCACGGCCAGCGTAGCCAATGGCAGCCCAATCAGCCAGGCCGTTGCCCGGCGCGCGATGAGGGCAGAAAAATTGGCTGGCTCACTCGGCCACCATCCGAAGACGCACGCCAGCCCAAATGTCGCCAACAACTGTAACGGAAATCGTTGCACAGTCTCCCGCAAGAAACGCTCACAAAAGCCAAACCATGTCAACAAAAACTCACTGAGGCCGGGCGCTGATCGGAAGAAACTCTGTCGATTGATCGTGCCGGGGGCCAGCAGGGTAACGACACTGGCGCAGAGCGCGCCGGCCAGCGCGGCCAGCAGCCACGGGCGTAATTGCCGCTGGTGGTCGGCTGAGGTGCCGAGCAGGCCAAACAGGGCCAGCCCGAGCAAACACGTTTGAGCGGCCATGTGTACTTCGGAAATAGTTCCGGCGCTGAAGGTGAGGGCGGCTGTGATCAACCAGCCCAGCCACGCGCGTGGACCCAGCGGGGCAGCCCGCATGGCACTGCCGATAAAACCCAGCGCCGCGCTGAATACAATCTGTGGCGCGAGGTAGCGCAGCGCGCCATTCAGCCAATAAAACGACTGAGCACGAAAGGGAACGCTATCCAAGGTTGCGAGGACGACGAAGCCGGCGCACAACAAATTTGTCCACCAACGCGACGCGGGCCGCAGCCCGTGGATCGCCCAGGCAAGCGCCACGATCCACGCTGCCAACGCAAACGCCGGCCACAAGCGAACGACATCCGGCGGCAGCCAGGCGGCAACGGTGGCCACGAAATTGAATGCCACCGAGCCGGTCCAGTAATCGTACCAATAGCGCTGCGCCTCCCAGAACCCTCGCGCTTGCAGGGTGGTGGCCATGCAATAATCGTCTGCCATGTAGCGCATAAACCAGCCGACATACGCATGGGCGCCGGCGGCGATGGCGAGCGTCAGCCCGAGGACGAGTTGAGTGAATGTCCGCCACGTCGAAGCGTGACGCAAGATCGTGGAGAATCGAGTGGTGAAAAGCTGAAGGGACATGTCAGGGGCGCGGCCGATGCTTCCAGCCATTGCGCTTGGCGCTGGACGGCCTCAACTCTGGTTATAATGGCTTTCCGGAATACTCGGGTGGTCAAAATTCTAGCACAGCGTTAGTTTTCGATTTTATGACCGGACTTTCCCTTTCGTCACAACTCGCCCGTCGCCTCTTCATTCACAAACAACGCCACAGCGGGGTGACGCCGGAACCCACCGCCGCGAATATGTTGGAGATCGCGCGCGCCATTCGATGCCTACAGCTCGACCCCATCAGCGCCGTGGCGCGCAGTCATCGACTGGTGATGTTCAGCCGTGTCGGGCCGTATGACCTGACGCAATTTGATCAGTTGCTATGGCGCGACCGGGCGCTGTTCGAGTATTGGGCGCACTGCGCCTCCATCGTGCTCACGGAGGACTATCCCCTCCATCACGCGCGGATGCGGGCGTATAACGCGCCGGCTGGCCCAAATCATTTGTCATGGGGGACACGGATGCGCCAATGGGTGAGAGACAACGCCCAACTCAAACGCTTTATCCTCAAGGAAATCAAAAAGTATGGTCCACGGCTCTCGCGCGACCTCGAAGAGGCGGGTGTGGACCCGCGTGAGTGGGTGTCCACCGGCTGGACGTCGGGCCGCAACATCAGCCAGATGCTCGATTACCTGTGGATGTCGGGTCAGATCATGGTGGCCGAACGGCGCGGCGGGCAGAAGGTGTGGGATTTGACCGAGCGCGTGCTGCCGCAATCGACGCCACGCGAGAAGCTGACAGAACACGAAGTCACCCGCCGCGCGATTGAACATTCTTTACGCGCTCTCGGCGTGGGCACTGAGAAGCACATCAAATATCACTTTGTGCGTGGGCGCTATCCGCACTTCAAGGAAACACTGGCCGACCTCATCAAAGAAAAGGGAATTAGAGAAGTGGCGATTGAGGCGTGGCCGGGTCAATGGTATATGCACACCGACGATGAGCCGCTGCTCGATGACTCACTTTTCACGCTTCACGCCGCAAGCGAAGCGACACGGACCACCCTCCTCTCGCCTTTCGATAACCTCATCGCCGACCGCGCCCGCGCGTTACGGATGTTTGACTTTGACTTTCGCATCGAAATCTATGTGCCCCCGGCCAAGCGGAAGTATGGTTATTACGTGTTGCCGATCCTGCACGGCGAGCGCCTCATCGGTCGCCTCGACCCGGTGATGGATCGGGCCAGCGGTTGCCTGACGGTGAACGCCGTCTTTGCAGAACCCGGCGCCCCGCGTGATGCCGGCCCGGCCATCGCCACCGCAGTTCAATCACTCGCGCAGTTTCTCTCCGCCCGCGAAATCCGCTACAATCCTCGACGCATTCCGGCGAATTGGAAAAAAGCGTTGACTAGATAAGTTGTACATTCATCCAAAAAAGTAGTGCGTGTTGCGTAGTACGTAGCACCCCAACGGAATACGCATTACGCAATACGTGGCAGCGTTATCCATATCCATGACGGACCCTATCCGCGCCCTACACTTCGCCGACCTGCATGTCGGCATGGAAAACTACGGCAAGCTCGACCCGGCCACCGGCATCTCCACCCGCATCCGCGATTTCCTCGACCGGCTCGACGAGGTGATTGCATACGCAGAAGCGCACGACGCCGACCTGGTGATCTTCGCGGGCGACGCCTTCAAAACCCGAGACCCCGACCCGACGCAGCAACGCGAGTTCGCGCGGCGCATCAAAATGCTGGCCGAACGCGTGCCGGTTCTGCTGCTCGTCGGCAATCATGACGTGCCCGGCATTGCCGCGCGCGCCACCTCCATCGACATCTTCACCACACTCGACGTGCCGAACATCATCGTGGGCCGCAAGCCGGGCACGCAAGTCGTGGAGACGAAACGCGGGCCGGTTTTTTTGGCGTGGATGCCGTTCCCGGTGCGCAGCCGGCTGTTAGTGGGCCGCGAAGGAGAGTCCTTCGGCTCGATTGAGGCGCTCGACCGCGCGGTGGAGAAGCTCGTTCACGACACGCTGGCCGAGTTTGCGCGAGAGGCCGCCGAGCACGACATGCCGCGCGTCCTCGCCGGGCACTTCTCGGTCAGCGGCGCGGTCTTCGGCTCCGAGCGCAGCGTAATGGTGGGTCGCGATCTCCTCATCCAAAAATCCGCGCTGGCCGACCCGGCCTGGGATTACGTGGCGCTGGGGCACATCCACAAACATCAAAACCTAACACCAGGAGGAGTGCCCCCCTCTCCCATCGGGAGAGGGGTCGGGGGTGAGGGACGAACGCCGCCCATCGTCTACTCCGGCTCGCTCGAACGCATCGACTTTGGCGAGGAAGTGGAACCCAAAGGCTTTTGCTGGCTGCACTTACACCACGGCGCGACGACGTGGGAGTTCGTGCGCGTCAAGGCGCGGCCCTTTCACACGCTGCGGATTGAGGCGCGCGGCCAGGCCGACCCGACGGCCGCCGCACTCGAAGAAATCGCTGCGCGTGATTTGCGCGACTCGGTCGTGCGCGTAACGATTGAGTTGGATGAGGGGCAGGAGCCGCTCTTGCGCAAACGTGAAGTGGAGAACGCGCTGACCATTGCCGGCGTGTCCACCCTCGCAGGCATCACCCTCGATGTGGAGCGCGCGACCCGGCTGCCCGGCATCGGCGTCAACGCCGAATCGCTCACGCCGCAGCAATGGTTGGAACGCTACTTCTTCGCCAAGAACAAACCCCTCGAACGCGTCGAGAAACTGATGCACGCCGCGCAGGCGTTGTTGAACGATAGCGAATGATTCCGCTGCGACTGGAACTCACCAACTTTCTGGCTTACAAAAATCCGGCGCCGTTGGATTTCACCGGGCTGCACGTGGCGGTGCTGACGGGCGAGAATGGCGCGGGCAAATCGTCGTTGCTCGACGCCCTTACCTGGGCGCTGTGGGGCAAGGCGCGCGCGCGGCGGGATGAGGAACTGGTGCATCAAGGCCAGAGCGAAATGCGCGTGGCCTTTACCTTTTCACTCAGTGGCGCTGTATATCGGGTGACGCGGGCTAAACGCGTGGGCAAGAATGCCGGTAGTGTGCTCGACCTGCAAGCGCAGGTTGACGGCAAGTGGAACTCGCTGACCGAAGCCATCATCCCCAAAACGCAGGACAAGATCACGCGCCTGCTGCGGCTGAATTACGACACCTTCGTCAACTCCGCCTACCTGATGCAGGGCCACGCCGATGAGTTCACCGGCAAGAAGCCCGCCGAGCGCAAGCAGGTACTGGCCGACATCCTCGGTCTGCAAGCGTGGGACGATTACGCTGACCGCGCGAAGGAGAAAATAAAAACGCTTGAGCAAGACATCGCTGGGATTGACCGCTCGCTGAATGACATCGAAGCAGAACTGGCGCGGCGCGATGAGTACGAGCGCGACCTCAGTGAAGCACGGTCACACGTCATCGAGGTGGCTGAGCGGTTGCGCGCCGCCGAGGCCGATTGGGCGCAGATTGAGTCGGCGCGGCAGGCGCTGGTGACGCTGACGCGCCAGACGGATGAGTTGACCCGTCGCCTGCGGGATGCGGACGCCGAACTGGCGACAGTGGACGCTGACCTGCGGGAAGCGCAAGCGCACTCCAACACGGCCGGTCTGGCGCGCGACATTCACAAGCTGGAGCGCCGGCTGGCGGAGCTTGAGGAAATTGAAGGCGAGCGCGAGCGGATGGCGGAAGCGCGGCGCTTCTCCGGCGAATTGGCCGCGCAACTACGCGGCCAAAACGAGGCCGCGCAGTCTGAGGGCGAGGCGCTGAAGAAACGCATCGAAATAGCGAGCGCGGACGCCAACCAGGCCAAGAAGCGCTTGCGCGCGTCACTGCAAGTGGAAGTGATAAAGGTGCAGCAGCGGGTAGCGAACTTGCGTAGCGCGACCGAAGCCCTGTGCCCCACCTGCGGGCAGCCGCTCACCGAGCAGCAGCGCGGTGTACTCATCAACGAATTAACCGCCGAAGCCGAGACGCGCGGCGCACAGGCGAAAGCCGAAGAACACGACCTCGAGTCCCGACACAGGGCCGTCATCACCGAACTAAACACCGAGGTCGTGGCCCGGCGCGATGCGTACCGGCAGAATCAGGCTCAACTCAAGACGCTCCAAGATGAACACGGGCGCATGGATCGCGACTTGCAGGCGATGGCAGCCGAGGTCAAAGAGAAGCCGGTGCTGGCCGGGCGGCTGGGCGAACTGCGCACCGCGCTTGAGCAGGCCAGCGCGGCCCAGACGAAAATCGCGGCCCTATTGAAGCGACGCGAGCGATGGGTGAAATTGCGCGACGACGATCAGCGCGCGCGCGACAAGCTGGAAACCGAAGCCGTGCAGCAGCGGGTGGTATTGAATACGGCGGAGACCAAGCAGCGCGCGCTTGATGCATTGCGGCAGGAAGACGGGCTGACCAAGGCGCGGCTCGGCGCGGCGGAACAAAAACTCCGCACGCTCGACACGCAGGCCCAGCAACGCGAGGCGCGGCAAGCGGAGCGGTTGAAGCTGGCCGAAGCCAGGGGTCTGCACGAGGAGTTGCGCGAGGCCTTTGGCAAGCGCGGCGTGCCGGCCATGATCATCGAAACTGCCGTGCCCGAAATCGAGTCGGAGGCCAATCGTTTGCTCAGTCGCATCACCGATGGGCGCATGACGTTGCGGATCAAGATGCAACGCGAGACTCTGGCTGGCGATGTGCGCGAGGCGCTTGATATCGAGATCGCCGATGAGTTGGGCACGCGGGCATACGAGATGTATTCGGGTGGGGAGGCTTTCCGCGTCAACTTCGCCGTCCGCATCGCGTTGAGCCAGTTGCTGGCGCGGCGAGCCGGAACCCAACTGCATACCCTCATCATCGATGAAGGCTTCGGCGTGCTCGACACGGTGGGCCGCGAACGGTTGGTGCAGGCCATCAACGCGGTGCAGTCGGACTTTGAACGCATCCTCGTCGTCACCCACATTGATGAACTCAAAGATGCTTTCCCTGCGCGGATTGAAATAACGAAAGGCCCGAATGGCTCGGAGATTTCGGTGACGTGAGGAAGGCAGTGAACAGTAGACTGTTCACTGTTTACTGTTCACTGATGACTAAAGACTATGCCCCGCAACTTGCTCAACGAACCGACTGAAGTGGAAGCGCGCTTTGGCGCGGATGGCTCGGTGACCGTGCTGGCCTTCCGCTGGAAGGAGCGGCGCTGGCCAGTGGTGAGCCAGGGCCGGCAGCAGACGAAAGACGGCCGGCTGCACACGCTGGTGATGACGACGCGCGACCGCGTGTATGAATTGGCCTACGATCCGGCGACCCAACAGTGGAGTGTGGTGATGGCGTCTGAGGATCGACTCGTCGGTTGACTCTACCGCACCCTGAAACCTATCGCTAAACTTGATATTAGGTGACTCACCTTACTTACCACTGAGTGTCACTCCGAGCGAAGCGAGGAGTCCCTGGTTTCAAAGTAGAGATTCCTCGCCGTAAAAAACGCGGCTCGAAATGACAGGTTTAGTTGGCTGCGTAATGTGAGTTGTTAAAATGGCGTCTCGCAACCCTCTCTGTCCGTCCCTAAACGTTATTGCCCGACGGCGTTGCGACCTCTTCTGACACAGTCACCGAGAGCTGAAGTCCGCCCACAATGAGTGGTGATACTGGAATCTACTCCATCCAGCGTTCTTGTAGTTGAGTAAATCGATAGCGCACAAACCAACTATGCTCTGCATTGGTTAATTTGTGCTCTCAGTTTGTGGAAGGAGACGACATGAATCAAGGCGCATGCTTGCGCGACAGAATCACCACTCACTCTGCTGTTCGTTATTGCACCGAGCAGCCATCCATTGTCTTGGCTGCCCAGGAGGGATTCCCATGTACGTCCATTCTATGACCAAACGTTTTGTGAACGTCCTGATGTGCTTGCTGATCGTGGCTGCCGTGCTCGGCGTCCCCGGAACACTGGCGCATCCACTGACAAGCAACGCCCGCCTTGATCGCCTGGCGCTCAAGTACCCGGACATCAATTTCAGGGCCCTCTCACAGCCGGCGCATGAAATTCGTCAAACCGTGCCCAGCGGCAAGGATGCCGACCATTTTGGCCGAGTCGGCCAACCGCCGCTCAATGTCGATGAAGCTCCGAGTCCAGATGTGGTGACTCGATTGCTGGCGACCAAAGCGCCCGCTGAAAACGAAGCCATCGAGCTGGTGCTCGAAATCGTCGCCTACCGCGATGCGCCCGGCACACGCGCAGAAATCCAGTTGCCCGAAGGCGCCAAGTTGCTGGAGGGCGCCACCGAGGGCGTGTTCGATTTGACCGCCGGCAAGGTCGAGCAACTGAAAGCCGTCGTCGCCTTCAGCACTGGCGGTGAACTAACTGTGACCGGCCGCGTCGTCAACGCGGTGAGCGAAGACATGGTCTGGACCGACACCGACAATCTGTATCTGACCGTCGGCTCGAAGCAGGAGCAAAGCTTTGTCGGCTTTGCCTCCGCCGAGCAAGCAACGCTCAATACAGGCGTGTCATCCACAGAAACGCTCAACCTCACCGACCCCGCGCTTCAAGACTCAATAGAAGTCGCGCCCGAAAACGCTCAATTGAGCATTGAACAATCATCCGAAGAAGCAGGCTTAGCCAGTGGCGCGGATGAGCTGGATTCGCCCGAACTGGCTCCGGCCGAAGGCACAGGGGCAGAGGCTGAAGCGTCTGCTCCGGTCATCAACATCCCCGTCAGCATCTCCATTTGCTGGATATTGGGCAGTGACCGCGACGGCAGCACACCGCCGCTGCGCGACGCCCGCATCGAGCTATGGGATGATGACACGTTTAGCGGCGATGACCTGTTGGCGACCTCGTTTACCGGCTACACCAACGGCTGCACCAGCATCGCTCGCGATAATGTGGATACGGATGAGTGCTGCACCATCGACACTTACTTCCGCGTTCAATTGTGGCATACGGGCCGGTATCGCGTCACCAATTTCGGTGGCGGCATCTACACCTGCCAGACGAGCACGGCCTCGAACATCGGCGCCAACCACAGCTTCGGCACGTGGTGGTGCGGTGGCGGCTCCGGTAATGACCGCTCGGTGCGCATCTACAACGACGCCTATCTCACGTTCCGTTTCGTGAAAGAACACGCCCTCGATAGCTCGATGGGCGC
>JBQTJD010000652.1:0-8690 GCA_052387475.1 Anaerolineales bacterium
GCATTAGCCGGGGCCGCGCAAATCCCCGGCTAAAGCCTCGACTCCCAAACTGTGGAGTTATTCTTTTGCAACTCCTACGCTTCCCTCACCACGCCCCGCATCTTCCACTCGCTGTAGCCCGGGAACACTTCATCCAGTTTCGGATTGGCCAGGCGCTTCTGCACAATCTCGCGCCATGATGCGCTAAAACTCTTCGGCCAGCCGGTCGGTGACGTCGGCGTTCTCGTTTACGATGGGATTGAGTTGCTCGGCCAGCCAGGCTTCGAGTCCAATGGACTCGGCGTGCTCGCGCATCTGCGGCGTGGGGCGAGGAACCGGCGTCGCGATGGGCAATTGCGCCGGTACAGTTGTGGGTGCAACCGGCTTGCGCGGATCACACGCGGCCAGCGCCGTCATCGTGGCGGCGAGGCCGAAGAGTTTTAGCGCATCATGGCGCGAGAGTGTGCGGGGCATGGTCACCTCAGGCGCTATCGTCGCGCTTGGGCGTCATGCTGCGGCTATGAGGATGTAAAGGAGTTGTAAACAATGGCCCCCTCCCGGCCTCCCCCATCGGAACAACACGATGGGGGAGGGGCGCTGCGGTGCTCCCTCTCCATCGCCGTTTTTGCGATGGGGAGGGCCGGGGTGGGGTTACGGCGCCAGCGTCACCTGCGCCGTCATGCCCCAGCGCGCGCGCGGGTCGGTGCTGTCGAGGGCGATAGTGACGGTGTAGGTCACATCACCACGACTCTCGACAAACACGGTGGCGATGGATTTGACCGTGCCTTTGAGGGTGACGTCGGGCAGCGCGTCAAGCACCACTTCGGCGGCCTGGCCTTCTTTGATCTTCACCACTTCGATCTCGGTCAGGTTGTTGGTCTTCACCACCCACTGCGCGAACTCGGCCAGCGTCGCCACCGGTGCGCTCGGTGAAGCCTGCTCACCAACTTTGAGCTTCAGGTCGGCGACTGTGCCGGCGATAGGCGCGCGCAGTTCGGTGTTCTCCAGCGCGGCCTTGGCCGAGTCGAGATTGGCTTGCGCCGACTTCAGCCGGGCTTCCGCCGACGCAAGCTGGTCGGGGTCGGGGCCGTTCTTCAACTTTTCGTAGCGGCGATTGGCGTCGTCAATGCGCGCCTGGATGAGGGCGACTTCGGCTTCGGCCAATGAAACGTCTTTGGCCTGCGGGTTCTTCGCGTCACGCAGGTTGGCCGCAGCCGTATCCACGCGCTTCTGCAAGTCGCTGATGTTCTGCGCGTCGCCGCGCTGCGCCTGCGCCAGTCGCAACTCCCACACCTTCACGGCGTCGGTCGCGTCCACGAATTCCTTGCGCGCATCTTCCAGTTTCACGAACGTGCCGGCGGCCGGGGCGTAGACAAATTCGCAGCCGGGGCATTCGTCCTGCGCCTTCTGCGCGTCGTTGTAAGTGTCGGTCGCGCGCTTGAGCCGGTCGCGCGCGGCGGTCAGTGCATTCTCAATATCGCCGATGGTGGTGATGGTGGCGTTTTCCTGCGCGGTGGCCAGCGCGTCTTGCGCCTTCTTCAACTCGTCTTCGTAAAACTTGATGTCGGGCGTGGCGGTGTATTTGAGTTTGCGCTCGGCCTTCTCCAAGTCGTCAACGCCTTTGGCCGCTTCCTGCTGGGCCTGCGCAGCGGCCAGCGCGGCGCTGTCATTTAACGAAGTGATCGCCTGTTGTGCATCGAGCACCGCTTGCTCGGCTTGCGAGAGTTGGGCCTGTAGCGCCTCGCGGTTCTCCAACCGGGCGAGCACATCACCGGCTTGCACCGTGTCGCCCTCTTTCACCAACACCTCGGCTACCTGCCCGCCCGCGAGGAATGAGACCTGCACGTGGCTGCCCGGCTCCAGCCGCCCCTCGGCAATCACGCGACCCGAATCCACCACCGGCGGGATGTCGGCCTCGGGCGTTCCAGTGGTGGTGGTTGTGCCGCAGGCCGCCAAGGCCAGCGCGGTCACAATCGTTGTTATGAGAAAAAACTTGTATCGCATGTTCATCTCCGAAAAATTAGTGTCGGGTGTCAAGTGTCCTCCACATAGATTGACACTTTGACACGCGACACTTCGACACTTTATTCATACGCCAAACTTTCGCGCACACTGATCTGCGTGGCGCGGCGCGCGGGCAGCCAACTGGCCACCAGCGAGAGCGTGGTCACCAGCCCCAGCCAAATCCACACCCCGGCGAAGGAAAAGAAATACTGCGCCGGAAAATCTATCACCTCGCCGATCATCTCCACGAACGCCTGCCCGGCCACGACGCTCAGCGGCGCCGCCAGGGCCCAACTGAGCAGTCCCAACAGCAAGCCCTCGCCCATGAAGATGAGGGCGACATCCATTGACGAGGCGCCGACTGCCCGCATCACACCGATCTCGCGGCGGCGTTCGAGCACGTTGATGGAGAGTGTGCCGCTCAGCCCGATGCTGCCGACCACGGCGATGAGAAAGGTCATGATCAGCAAGAGCGTGGTGAGGATGCTGAACTGCGCGTTGGATTGCTCCTGGTCTTTGATGGCCGAGTTCGTAAAGCCCAACTCCATGCCCTGCGCTTTGAAGTAATCGCGCAAGTCTCGCTCCATCGCGGCCTGCGTATCTCGATCCGAGTCCTTCAGCCGGATCCACGCGATGCCGGCCAGTCCCACCTCGCCGATCTGTTTGCCGAGCGTATCGATCGAGACGTAGGCCGTCGTTTGATTGGCGCTCAAGTCAAAGAGCAGGCCCACCACCGTCCAGGTGCTCTCGCCGCGATCGTCGAGATCGAGCACCACGCGGTCGCCGACGTTGACACCCATCTCGCGCGCCAGCTTTTGATTGAGCAACAGGGCGTGGCCATCCTGCGGCGTCAGATTGCGCCCGGCGACGACCTGCGGCGCGAATAATTGCGTGTTCTGCGGGATGCCGCGCAGAAAAACGATGTAGTCGCTGCCCGGCCCGCTGGCCCCCTCCTTGCGCAGCGCGGCGCTGCGAAAGACCCACATCTCCGCGAAATCGACATTCGGTCGCGCCCGAAGTAAAGGCTCGACTTCTTCCACGCGTTGAAACTGTTGAAAGCCGATGATGACATCGTAGCCAAAACTACGAAAAATGGTGTTGATGGTTTCGTTGAACGAGTAGTGCGTGCTCAGCACCATCATAAAGATCGCGCCCGCGCTGACGAGCGTGACCTGGGTGAGCGCCACGCGCCCGAGGCGGCGGAAGGTGTTGCGCAACGCCAGCGCGGCCATGCGCGGCAAACCCTGCACCCGCCCGAGCAAACGATCAATGAGCCGGTTGCCGTAGCGCCCGGTGCCGAGGCCGTACGCGTTCAACGCCTCGCGCACCGAAATCGCCACGCCCTGCACAATCGGCCACAGCGCGGCCGCCAGCGGAATGAGCAAGCCGGTGAGCAATTGCAGCCACAGCGACTGTTGCAGAATTTCAAATGACGAGGCGGGCACATTGATCAGCCCCAGCATCCACCCGGCCAGTGCGTTGCCGCCCAACGCGCCAATGGGCACCGCGATCAGCAGGCTCAAGGCGCAATACACGATCACGCCGGCGAGATACAGTTGCGCGATCTGCCCACGCAGCCCGCCGACGGTCTTCATGATGCCGATCTGCGGGATCTGTTGCGCGAGGATGGCGTTGAGGGTGTTGACGACCAGGAAGACGCTCATGCCCAGCGACAGCGCCGCCATCACCAGCAGGATCAGGCCAACACCGTCCATCAGGTCTTGCAGCGTGTGGCGGTTGGGATCGTTGATCTGCGGCACACCGGCGGAGAGGCCCAGTTTGATGAGACGATCTTCCACGACAGCGGCGGCGGCTTCGGCTTTCGCCTTGGTGTAATCAGGGATGGTGAAGTTGATCAGATTGAAATCGCGGAAGCCGGCCAGTTCCTGCATCAGGTTACGGCTGATGAAAAAGGTTGGCGATTCGGCGAACGGCGGCGGGAAGCGGGATGGGTCGCGGACGCTGCCGCCGATGCGCACCGGCTTGGCGCGGCCATTCACCTCAAAGTACACCGTGCCGCCGATGGGAGGGACGTTGAACGGCGCACTGTGGTTGAACTCAACCGCAATCGAGTCGCCGTCCGGCCAGGCGCCCTCGCGCAACTCCACGACATCGAACTTCTGCGCGCCGTAATCGGCGCGGGCCACCAGCCCGGCGTTGCTCCATTCGGCGTCCAGCGCCGGCTTCCAGCGGATGCCGCCCTCCAGCACACCCTCGGCGTCCTCAACTTCCGGCAAGCGCGCCAGGCTTTTGAGGGCGCCGTCGTCAACCAAACCACGCAGACCCATTGATACGTGCGAGGGCTGGCTGGCTTGCTGCGAGATCGTCATCTGCCGCGCCATGAGGCTGTTGCTGGCCGTGATCATGCCCAGCGCCAGCACACCGACGGCGATGCTCGCCACGACAAGCGCGGTGCGGCCTTTGTTATTCCACAGGTCGCGCCAGACTTTGCGAAAAGCAACATTCATTGTGGGAAATTAACCGCGAAGACGCGAAGCACGCGAAGACAGCGTAGAGCTTTTTTCCTTCGCGCTCGTGCGAACGAGTTCGCCAGCGTCTTTGCGGTTTAGCTAAGTTCTACCAGTTCGCGACGCCATTCGCCTGAATCGCATACTCGCCCTCATATAAAACGCCGTCAAACACCTGCACCAGCCTGGGCATGCGCTTGGCGAGGTCGTTGTCGTGCGTGACCATGATGAAAGTCTTGCCCTGCTGCACCAAATCTTCAAAGAGCGAAAAGACTTTGTCGGCGGTCTTCGAGTCGAGGTTGCCGGTCGGCTCGTCACCGACGAGCAGCGGCGGGTCGTTGGCCAGCGCGCGGGCAATGGCGGCGCGTTGCTGCTGCCCGCCCGAGAGTGTGTTCGGCAACTTGTGCGCCTGATCCGCCAGCCCGACCTGATCCAACAACATCATCGCCCGCTCGGTGCGCTCTTTCGGTTTGTACATCCGGCAGAAGTCCATCGGCAATATAACATTCTCAACGATGGTGAGCGTGGGCAACAATTGGAAGAACTGAAAGATGACGCCGATCTTCTTGCCCCGGAAGCGCGCGAGCTGGTTCTCGTTCATCTTCTCGATGGACTCGCCCGCCACGCGCACGCTGCCCGCCGTCGGGCGGTCGATGCCCGTGATCATGTTAACCAACGTTGATTTTCCCGAGCCGCTCGGCCCGCGCACGCCGACAAATTCGCCGGGCTGCACGGTCAGGCTGACGCTTTTAAGCACGTGGATCGTGCCCGATGGGCCTTGAAAATCCTTGACGACGTTATCCACATGGACAAGATGATGATTTTGGAGAGTCATTACTGCCTTTTACGCATGAAAGTCACATCCGGTTTCGCAGCCGGCCAGACCAACGCTGGGTTCAATGGCGGCAGGCAGTATAACCAACTTCAGCCGGGGTTGCGGGCGGCTGTTGTGGCTATCCAACCAATTCCACCTTACCGCATTCCAGCCTGCCGCCCGTAGTCGGGCCCCATTCAAATTAGACCGGCGAGTCGGTTGTAAGTTTCGTCCCACAGCGTGGGAGCGCGTTACACGCGCGGTTGTCGCAGTCACGGCTACAATTCGCTCCTACTGAGGCAAAGATGATTGACTTTGGACGCGACCTCTGCGGCAACCCGGCCATCTCCGGAGCGAAGGAGTGGCTGGTGACCAACAGCCTGGGCGGCTACGCGATGGGGACGGTGACCGGGATGCTGACCCGCCGCTATCACGGATTGCTGGTGGCGGCTCTCACCCCGCCGGTGGGCCGCACGCTGCTGGTGACAAAATTTGATGAGACCGCGCAGTATGACGGGCGCGACTATCCGCTGTTCGCAAATCAATGGGCGGATGGAAGTATCGAGCCGGAAGGCTTTGTTTACATCGAGCGCTTCCGGCTGGAGGGCACGACGCCGGTGTGGACGTTCGCCCTCGGCGATGCGCAACTTGAAAAACGCATTTGGATGCAGCCGGGCGAGAACACCACGTATGTGCAGTACACCGTGCGACGTGCATTGGTTCCACTTAGGCTCAGTCTCAAAGTCATCGCCAATCACCGCGACCATCACTTCAATTCCACCGGCGACTCACTGCCTCTCACCGCCGAGCGCGGCGCAGGGGAGCGCGGCGCAGGGGAGCGCATCGCGAACGGCTTACGCATCACGCACGATGGCAGGCCCATCAGTTTTGTGTTGAGCGACCACGCCGAGGCCGAGCCGCGCTACGAACGCTATCGCGGCTATCACCTCAGCGTCGAGCAGGGGCGGGGATTGGATTTTGTGGATGACAATCTGTGTATCGGCGTGTTCGCGGTGACGCTGCAACCGGGAGAGGCGGCAACATTCACCATCACCGCATCCTCAGGGGCGCGGCAGGTCGTGCCACTACGAGATCGTATTCAATACGAAGAACGCTTGCTCGAGCAGTCCGGCCTCGCGTCCGCCCCGCCCGCCATCCGCCAACTCGTCCTCGCCGCCGACCAGTTTATCGTCGCGCGCCCGCTGCCCAATGACCCCGATGGCCGCACGGTGATTGCCGGCTATCCGTGGTTCAACGATTGGGGTCGCGACACGATGATCGCCCTGCCCGGCCTCACACTCGCCACGCGCCGCTTCGACGTGGCCGCCAAAATCCTGCGCACCTTCGCGCAGTTCGTCAGCGAGGGCATGCTGCCGAACAATTTTCCCGATGCAAACGAGACGCCCGGCTATAACACGGTGGACGCGACGCTGTGGTATTTCGAAGCCCTCCGCGCCTATCACGCCGCGACGGGCAATGATGCATTCGTGCGCGATTTGTGGCCGGTGCTCGCCGACATCGTTGCGTGGCACGAACGCGGTACGCGCTACCGCATCCATGTTGATTCGAACGACGGGCTGTTATATGCGGGTGAGCCGGGCGTGCAACTGACGTGGATGGATGTGAAGATTGACGATTGGGTGGTGACGCCCCGCATCGGCAAGCCGGTGGAGATTAATGCGCTGTGGCATAACGCGCTGCGGGTGATGGCCGAATTCGCGCGGCTACAGGACGAACCTGCAGAGAAATATGAAGCGCTTGCGGAGAAAGCGCGCGCCGGCTTTGCCCGATTCTGGAATCCACAAACCGGTTATTGCTATGATGTGCTCGACGGCCCGAACGGACACGAGGCCACGCTGCGACCCAATCAACTCTTCGCCGTCTCGCTCGCGCACTCACCGCTCCCGCCGGAGCAACAGCGCGCGGTGGTGGACGTGTGCGCGCGCAAACTTCTGACTTCGCTCGGTCTGCGCACGTTGCCGCCCGACGACCCGAACTATCACCCGCGCTACAACGGTGACCGCGTGACGCGCGACACTGCGTACCATCAGGGAACGGTCTGGCCGTGGCTCATCGGCCCGTTCGTCAGCGCGCACTACCGCGTGTACGGCGACCGTGCTACCGCGCGCAGCTTCCTCGAGCCGCTGCTGCACCACCTCAGCGACCACGGCCTCGGCGCCATCAGCGAAGTGGCCGACGCCGACCCGCCGCACACACCTCACGCCTGTATCGCGCAAGCGTGGAGCGTGGCCGAGGTGTTGCGGGTGTGGCGCGAAATTTCCGACAACGAGTAACGGCGTCCGCTAGCGCGTCTAATGAACTTTGACGACCAAAACCGGCAATCATCGTCACACTGGGGTCGAGGCTTCAGCCGGGTCCTTCAGTTCACCGGCTAAAGCCTCGACCCCTAGATTACCGAAGTTGAACGTCAAAACTCATTAGGGGTGATTAACCGGCACGATTTCGCCAGCCGTTGTCAACTATGACAATGCCCAAACCTCACGAAGTGCATAAGCAGGTCTCGGAGCTATTGGCGCGAGAAGAACTCGAACAGGCTTTTTGGGTGACTCGCCAGTATATGGAGCCATTGGATGATGGCTTCCTGCGTTACAACCACCTCTGCCTGGCGGTCCGCCTGAGCCGGCTTCAGTTGGCGCTTGACCTACTTGAAGATTGGCTGAGCAACGATCGTTGGTTGTCCGCCTGGTACTTGCGGCGCAGCCTCGAGCTCCAACCCCTGTTCAGCTTACCCCGCTTCAAGCGATGCTTGCAGGTTCTGGAAGAAAAAGAAAGGCATTACTGGCAGCAAGGCCTAATGAAGCCGATTACCCTAGCCCCACCGAGTGGCCGCCCGCCCTACCCCTTATTGGTCGGCTTACACGGGAATGCCTCCAATACGCTCGAAGCAGCCCAACAGTGGGCGTGCGCTCCGCAGCAAAGTTGGCTTGCTACGTTCCCCTTAGCCAACCATTTGGTCACCTGCCGCCGACACTGGTGGGATGGACACGAAGAAAACGTTGGAATTGTGGCTTCTCACATTCAATCGATCCGCAGCCAATATCCGATCGCAGAAGATAAGCTCTTGTTGAGTGGATTTTCGAAAGGTGGAGAGGTGGCGATGTATATGGCGCTGCGCGGCTGTCTGAACCAGAAAGTCTTCTTGACCGTAGGCGCGGGCGGCTATTTACATCTGGAGCCTGAGAAATGGCGACCCATCATCGCCGCGGCCTCGCCGGACGTGCGTGGGGTAATGCTGTATAGCCCGTACGATCTGGATCGGATCGGCAAATCGCTGGAGGTCATCTTGCCGATGTTGGCGGAGCGTGGCATTGCCTATCAGTTCATTGAATATGAGGCCGAGGGACACACCTTCCCGACCGATTTCGAGAGACGGTTTCGGGAAGCGGTTAAGTTCCTTTTTGCTG
>JBQTJD010000653.1:0-9971 GCA_052387475.1 Anaerolineales bacterium
TTAGTGATACTCCGGCAGCATTGCGCCGTGCGCGGCGATCAGCTCGTCCACCAACGCCCAGATTTGGTCGAGGCTGAGTTCGGCGGCGGTGTGCGGGTCGAGCATGGCGGCGTGATAGATGTGCTCGCGCTTGCGCGTGAGCGCGGCCTCGACCGCCAGCGATTGCACGTTGACGTTGGTCTGCATCAGCGCGGCCAGGTGCGGTGGCAGCGCGCCGATGCGCGTGGGCTGCACGCCATTTTTGTCCACCACGCAGGGCACCTCCACCGTGCAGCCCGCCGGCAGGTTGTCAATCAAGTTGCAGTTGGCCACATTGCCATAGACGACGCGCGGCTGGCCGGTCTCCATCGAATGAATGATCAGCGAGCCATACTCGTGGCTGCGCTCATGCGTGATCTCCAACTCGCCCCGCTCGAACGCCGCCCGCTGCGCCTCCCAATCGGCGAGGTTGTCTTCGCAGCGGCGCGGGTACTCATCCAGCGGCACCTCGTACTGCTCGATCAAATCTGGCCGGTCGCGCTTGATGAACCAGGGCGTGTACTCGCTGAAATGTTCGCTGGACTCGGTGACGAAGTATCCAGTGCGCTTCAATATCTCATAGCGCACCTTGTCCGCCAGATTGCGATCACGCCGGCCAAACGTGCCGTTACGGCCCGCCTCGCGGATGAGTGGATACAAATCCTGGCCGTCCCGCTCAAACTTGAGATAGAAGGCTACGTGATTGATGCCCGCGCACAGGTAGTTGACTTCATCCAGCGGCACGCCGATGTCGCCCGCGAGTTGCTCCGCCGTGCCTTGAACGCTATGGCACAGACCGACGGTTTTGATTTTGCTCGCCCGGTTGATGGCCCAGCAGTTCATCGCCATGGGGTTCACGTATTGCAAAAAGGTCACGTCCGGGCACAGCGCTTCCATGTCCTTGCAGATGTCGAGGAAGACGGGGATGGTGCGCAGCGTGCGCATGATGCCGCCGATGCCGAGCGTGTCGGCGATGGTCTGGCGCAGGCCGTACTTCTTGGGAATGTCGAAGTCAATGACGGTGCTCGGCTTGTAGCCGCCGACCTGAAACATGCTGATGGCGTAATCGGCCCCGTCGAGCGCGCGCCGCCGATCCAGCGTGGCATCGATCTTGGGCTTCGCGCCGAAGAACTCGGCCACCTTGTGCGCGACGATCTCGGAGGTGCGGAGTCGTTCCGAGTCAATGTCCATCAAGCTGATAGTGGAGTTGGCGAGTTCAGGGAAGCTGAGGATGTCGCCGAGCAGGTTTTTGGCGAAGACCGTGCTCCCCGCGCCGAGAAAGGTAATTTTTGGCATAAAGGTTTATCCGAGATTATGAATTAGACGGAGGCATTAACCGGCCTGACAAGGCCGACTTGAGAAAAGTGTGGGCGGCCATAGCCAACAGACTGACTTCGCCGATATTCCACCAAAAGTGGACGTCTAAACGCACGGCGGTGGTGAGGCCGGGCAAGCGCGAGAGGAATACGCCGCAGACAGCCGCGTTTCGGGCCAACCATCCATCGCGCCCCAAAATACCGGGCAGACCCTGAGCGGTGATATCGGTGATACCCAATCCGCTCAACTCACCCAACACCTGCAGGTGGCGAATGAACATGTAAGTGTGCTCGCCCGCGTGCGCGACCGACCATAGCAGCGCCAACCAGGCCCAGAAGTTCCGCACCCCACGCCAGACGAGCAACGTCATGACCAGCACCACCGTCCAGTTCCAAACAAAATGCACCCACTCGCTATTGGCCGGTGAAATCAGCCCGCTCGAGGCCCGCATCGTCCAACCTAACGCATGATACTGCACCCACTGGGCGATGTGCTCAATGGTGTGAAAGCCCTGTGTCACGAGCATAAAGCTCACGCCCATGACGGTTGCGCCATAACGGCGCTGGTCGGCCCGCCACTTGAACACACCCGGGATCAACAGGGCCAGCAACACAATCGCCACCGCCGTCCAAAACGGCCAATCGAGCCAGCGCATGACCAGGGAGCCGCTGACGATGCCGGCCAGAAAACCGGCAATCAACAACGGAGTCTGTTCGCGCGGATGGAGCAACGTGAGGATGGGGAAATTCAGCAGACGAGTTCGGAAGGAGATAATCTTCGCGCTCATGGGGTTGTATCCTCTCGGTGCAAAGTCAGCGTGTAACAGTAAGGAGAGTGTGGGCTTCGATGGAGGGGACACGGGAGACGGCCCCATCGGGCCAGTGGATAAGGATTTCTTCTAAGATCGCTCCCACCGGGAAACCGACGTGAACGCGCGCCGGGTCGCCGGACAGGTAACCGCTTCCGGCACGCACCTCGCGAAAATACGTGCCGGCGCTGGTTCGCAGCGCAAGTTGCGCTCCGAGTGCCAGCGTGTTTTGGCTCTCCGGCCACTGCAATTGAACCTCGAGGCTCGCGCCGCCGCAAAGCTGATTCTCAAATAGTTGGGCCGGTGACTGGAGATTGTTGACGACGATGTCCAAATCACCGTCATTATCGAGGTCGCCCATGCTCATACCGCGCCCGCTGGCCGTGGAGCCAAGCCCCCACTCCGGCGCGGGCAGGAACGAGCCATCGCCTAAATTGCGCAATGCCTGATTCTCTTCCACCAGTTCATTGCCGGGCAGATAGTGAAACAAGACCGCGTCCATCATGCCGTTGACGACATACAGGTCGAGAAAGCCATCATGGTCGAGATCACCAAACTTGCCCGACCAGCTCCAGCCGGTGGCGTCCACCCCGCGCTCAACCGCTACATCGCGGTAGCGGCCATTCGCCTCGCGGATCAACAACACATTTTCTGCGGTCTGTCCCGCCGGACGAATTTGCCGCATGGTCGCCATCATCGGCAACCACGCGACCATGGTGTCAACGCTCACATCGTAGGGCTTCATGTCGGTGGCGAACAATTCGGGCTGTCCATTATTATCAATGTCGCCGGCATCGAAACTCATCGTGTGTTGGGTCGTAATGGGGAACGGTCGCATGGTCTGCCAGCCGTTATCCGTCTGTGCCCAGGCAAAATCGGGCGTGTCAAAATCATTGCCGACCAGAATATCGGGCCGCCTATCGGCATTGGCGTCAAAGAGCGCGATGACAAGGGCCTGTGATTGAGGCGCAAGACGTTGGGGAAGAAAGGAATCTTTTTCACGCGCGTAGTAATAAATGCCAGCGCCATCGGTGAACAAAAAGGTGCTGCCCGGCTGCAGGTTTAGTTCGGCATCATAAGAGCCGGTGACCAGGTCTAAATCCCCATCGCCGTTGATGTCCCCCCAGGCCATCGAGTGGGCGGGTTTGAGGACCCTGGGCAATGCCTCGTGTGAAAAGAGTGGCCGGCCTACCTCAGCGTCGCGTCCGATGTTGCGCCAGTAACTGAGGGTGGTTGCAATATGTGTAAAGACAATATCCAGCCGCTCGTCGCCATCCACATCCACGCTATTGACCGCGCGGGTGTTGTAATCGTCCAGTGTTTCTTTCTCGAATTTCAGCTGGCCTTGATTCCAAAGAATGGTAGCTGGCCCCTTGAAGTTGGCCAACACCAAATCCAAAAGGCCGTCGGCGTCGAGGTCGTTAATCGCCACACCGGCGCCGTTGGTCTCAAACATATGCACCGCCTTGCCATGCGTGAGGGTGATGTGATCGAGTGTATGTGTGATAAACGCCCCGGCGCAGGGCGCAGATTGAGACAAGGTTGACTCGGTCACCTGCACAGCAGCGACGGGGCCGGATGGGAAATTGACGGCCGCGGGTGAGGAAGTGGGTCGCGCAGCACACGCAGCCAGCGTCAACACCAATCCGCCCTGCACTGCCACGCGCCAAATTGTTCGGCCTTTGAGCCACCACATAGCACACCTCGCAGAGAACGTTTAAGGCAGTGGGGCGGCCCAACGCCCCACTGCCTTTGACAGGAGTAGCCCCTCCCTGTAACTTACTTGCCTCACCTTACGCAGCAGCGTAGGCGGTTTTAGGTGACTGTCACTGGCTGACAGCGTCCGGAATTTCATGGTCTTGTAGCCAGTGACAGTCACCTTTGCGTCAGGTGAGTGACTTACCTGAACAACGCGTTGACCTGCTCGTTCGCATCTTTCAAAGCGACGGCCGGATCGGCCTGGCCCAGCATGATGCTGTCCATGACCGGGGTCATGATATTGGCGATTTCGGCGCCGTTATCGGTGATGGGGAACAGGAACGTGCCGTTGGGGTCAAGCGCCAGATCGGTGAAGGCGCTCACATCCACGCCCTGCGCTTGGCGCGCGGCCAGATTGCGCTCCACGCCGGACTGCTGGGCCGGGAAGACGACGCCGCTATCACCCACGATGTTGGCGCACTCGGGCGAGGCCGCGAACTTGACCCATTGCCAGGCTTCTTCGGGGTGCCTGGTGCCCACGTAGATGGAGTCGGCCAAACCGTTGAACATGCTCTTGCGCCCGTTCGGGCCAGCGGGCAGGTGGCCGAAACCTACCTCGAAACTGGAGTTCTCGATAAAACCACCGACCTGCCAGGAGCCCTGAGTCGTCAGCGCGCCTTTGCCTGTGAAAAAGAACCCATCGCCACCCACACCGGTCAGAGACTCTACGGATGGGGCGTAGCCTTTTTCGATTAAGCTGTAGTACCAGGCTAGGGTCTCGGCCAGTTTGGGATCATCGTAGTAGTACTTGGTCGTCCACGGGCCATCGGTGAACTTGAAGCCGTTGCTTACCGCGAACATACTCCACTGAGTCTGGCCCGCGAAACCGCCGCCGCCTTGATGGATGAAGCCGTATTGCACGACGTTGGTCTTGTCGAAGGCCGGGTCAAGCCCGTTCTTGCCATTAGCGTCGAGGGTGAGTTTGGCGATAGTCTCCTCAAACGTGCCGCCGTCCTGAGCGTTCCAAGTCCATTCCTTCATAATCGCCGGATCAATGCCGGCCGCTTTGAGCAAATCGGCATTGTAGAAGACGGCGATGGTGTCCCAGTCCTTAGGCAGGCCATACCGCTTGCCTTCGCGCACCCATAGGTCGGCCAGGCCGGGGAGGTAAATGCTGGTGTCTACGTTGTCGCGCTTGACCAAAGCCTCAATATCCATGATCTGCTCTTTGACGGCAAATTCTGGATACTTGGCTAGGTGATCGGTGAAAACATCCGGCGCATCGCCCGCGACAAAGCCGGTCTGGATGCTGTTCCAGTAATCATCCCAGCCAGCCTGCTCAACGGAGACGGTGATGTTCGGATTCTTAGCTTGGAAGGCTTCAGCGCACTTCTGATAGGGGGGCAGTTGAGCGGCATCCCACATCACGTAACGGATGGTCACGGGTTCACCGGATGGTGCGGCGGTGGGTTGCTCAGGTGCAACGGTCGGTTGCCCGGGGGCCGCCGTCGGCTGGGCGGGCGCTTCGGTGGTGGCGGCCGGGCCACACGCCGCCAGGATCAAGCTGGCCATCACGAGCAGCGCGAGACTGCTCCAAGCGCGTTTCTGAATGTTCATTGGGTTCTCCTCCAAAGATTGGTTGAACGATGAGCGAAACGGGATGGAATGACTCAAGAGCGTTGTCGTTGGTAGAGCCTGACCTCCTTGTGTGTTATTTGAACCCGGTGAATTGAATCGAGTTCACCACGCGCCGCCCAAATAACAAGAACACTCCCACCGTGGGGATCATGCTGATGAGGGTCGCCGCCATCAGCCCCGTCCAGTCGGGCACGCCCTGTGGCGTCTGCGACTTGAAGACGGCCAGCGCCACCGTCAGCACCCGCACGCTCTCATCTTTGCCCACCAGAGATGGCCAGAAGTAGGTGTTCCAGGTGCCAACAAAGGTGAGCAGGGCCAGCGTGGCGATGGGCGGGACGCTGATGGGTAGGATGACGCGCCAGAAAATACCAAAGGCGCTCGCCCCATCCAGACTGGCGGCTTCTTCAAGTTCACGGTTGATGCCCAGAAAAAATTGGCGCAGGAAAAAAACCGCAAAGGGTGACATCAGTAGGCCGGGGGCCACGATGCCTAAGAAGGTGTTGCCCCAGTCAAGGTCACGATGGATCAGAAGATAATTGGGGATGAGGGTGACAATCCCTGGCACCATGAGGGCTGCCAGATAGAGGAGAAAGATTTTGTCGCGCAGGGGGAAGCGCAGCCGGGCAAAGGCATAAGCCGCCAGGGCGCTAAAGAAGGTTTGACCAACGACCGTGAGCGCCGTCACGATGACGGAGTTGCGCGCAAAAAGCCAGAAATTGATCTTCTGACCGGAGCCGCCCGCCGCAATCGCAGTGGCGGTATCCACCTGGCCCAGGACGCGAGCGAAATTCGTCAGGGTGAAGCCGACGGGCAAAAGCGAGTCAGGGTTGGCCAGCATATCCTTTTTGGTCGAGAGCGCCGTCCGCAACACCCACCAAAACGGCGCCACGGTGACAAAAATTGCCAGGGCGATTACAATCCAGGCCACGATGCGACCATACGGGAGGCCACGCCGCCGGCTCGCTGGGGTGACGGGTAGAGATTGAGTGGTCATGGCAATGTCTCTCCGCGCGTGTCAGGCTAGGTCAGAACTATCAGCTCTGAGGACACGCATTTGAATGAAGGTGATCGTGATCAGGATAAGGAACAGGATGACGGACACGGCTGTGGCATACCCCATCTGGAAGCGGGTGAAGGCATATTCGAAGATGTACCAGATGATCACCCGCGTGGCGCCCGCCGGCCCGCCCAGGGTGGTGACAGCGATGGTGTCGAAGACTTGAAAGGAACCAATAACGGTAGTGACCAGCACAAACACCAGCACCGGGCGCAAAAGCGGAAGCGTGATGGACCAAAACATGCGCCGCTCGGTCGCGCCGTCAATAGCGGCGGCCTCGTAAACCTCTTTGGGGACGGTCTGCAACCCGGCGAAGACCAGCAAGGCCGCATTGCCGGTGTATTGCCAGATGTTGATGAGGGCGATGGAGGGCATGGCTTGATCGGGCGAGCCCAGGAAGGATGGCTCCGGCAGGCCGATGGCGCGGAAAATCGAGCCGATGGGGCCGAGTGCGGGATTCATCATCCAGGCCCAGACGGTGGCCACGATGACGGACGGCAACAGCCAGGGCAAAATAAAGATGCTGCGCACCAGCGTTGATTTGACGACGCGATCCATCATCACGGCCAGAGCGATAGCCAGAACGGTCTGCACCGGGATGTTCAACAGGACGTAGTAACCGGTGACTTGCAGCGAACGCCAGAACTGTGGGTCCGAAAAAATCTTCACGTAGTTGTCGAGGCCCACAAATTGGGGATCTTTCAACATATCCCAATCGGTGAAACTAAAGTAGAGACCGCGCAACGCCGGTACGGCGTAAAACGTGATGAAACCAATCAGGCTGGGGAGGATGAACAGCCAAGCGGTCAGCGTATCCTGCGACAACCAGCGCTTGACCCATTCGGGTTTTGCCGGAACCTGGCTCGAGGCGGGGAGGGCCAAATTACTCATGTGAGTTCTCCTTCAGAGCTGAGGGTGGACGTCAGGCGACGCACCGCTTCCAGCAACGCGGCGGGCAAAACCGGCTTGGTCAGGTAGGCGGCGGCGCCCATTTCCAATCCGCGCCGCCGTTCATCCTGGGCTGTGCAGAGAATCACCGGGACTGAACGAGTGTCTGGGCGACGCTTCAACTCAGTCAGCAACTCCCAGCCGTGTCCGCCCACCGGCCCTGGCTCCAACACCGCCGCATGCAACGTATATCCCGTCAACAGCACGCCAATGTCTACTTCATCTGTGGCGACGATGACGTGATAAGTCTCTTGCAGGGCGCGCGCATACATCAGACAAGTGGCCCGATCACGCTCGATGATCAGAACAGTCCGAGGGGTGTCAGCCATCTCGAAGGTTAGGTTGGGTCAGCTAAAAGGTATTGATTAGAAATTACACCAAGACAGGGGGGAAGTCTTGGACACAAGCGTGGGTTATTTGGACGATTCTGCGCTGGTGAGAAATGAGGAGGCGTCAATCGCCCTGGGTGCGGTAGGCTCCGGGCGACCGGCCCACATGTTTACGAAAGACCCTGTTAAAGTAAGAGAGGTCGCTGAAGCCCACCTGGGCTGCAATCTCCATGATGCCGGCGCTGGAGCCGCGCAACAAAACTCTGGCCTGCTTGATGCGATAACGGTTGAGATAGTCCCAGGGCGAGAGGCCCAATTCCTGGCGGAAGATGTGGCTGAGGTAATCCTGGCTGACGCCGATGGCAGCGGCCACTTCCTGGCGTGAGAGGGGACGCTGATAATTTTGGTGCAGGTAAGCGACGGCGCGTTTCACGAGCGCACTGGTCGGTTGCGGTAAAGTCTCGGGGTCAGCCAGCGCCCGCTGGAAAGCGGCGGCGGTTTCGGCCTCCGACAAAATGTTCGTGCTTTGAAACGTCACCCGCATCTGATCGAGGCGGCGCACGTCCTCAAACGTGAGCGTCTTGCCGCTCATCACCACCACCGGAACTCGGCGGGTCTGCGGTCGGGCACGCAACTGCTCCAGCACGCTGAAGCCATCCACCTCTGGCATCAGCAGATCGAGGATGACCAAGCACGGCGTTTCTTCTTCCAAAATGTTCAGAGCCGCCGCGCCGCCGGTCGCTACTCGCACGGCATAGCCAGGCAGGCTACCGGCGATCAGGCTTTGATACAGCTCACGCGCCTGCGGGTCGTCATCGACGATCAACACTGGGCCGGCGGGCGCAGCCGGTCGCAGCGCGTTGACGGTATCCAACAATACCTGGCGGTTTAAGGGTTTGATCAACACGTTCGTCAACCCCAGAGCGCTTTCCGAGGCCTGCGACTGTTCCGCGCCGTAGAGGATGAACGGCAGTTGGCACAGTTGAGGGTAGGCCCGAATCTTTTGAATCAGGCCCCAATCGCTCGGGTGCGCGGCTCCCAAATCCCACGCCAAGGCTACGGGTTGGAAGTGGCGGAGGACATCGCTCAGATCATCAGCCGTGCGGCAATAGCCGATAGCCCAACCCCGCCGGCGGCTCAGTTCAACAATGGAGGCCGGCGCCGCATCGGGCGCGGCGATCACGACGAGCGCTGGGCGAGTGGCCTCGGGGATGACGAGGGTTTGGCCGGTGAGGCTGGGCAACGGAAGATAGAGATGAAAAGTGCTGCCGTGGTCAGGTTGGCTTTCCAGCGTAATGGAGCCGCCGTGCAGCATGACAAGTTGCCGGGTGATACTCAGCCCTAACCCCACCCCTTCCCCATGCCGCCGGGCTTGCAGACTGGTGACAAACGGCTCGAAGATCCGTTCCTGCAAATCAATCGGAATCCCCAGACCGCTATCCTGCACCCACACGCGCAGATGCGGCGGAGTGATCTCGGCCCCGAGGATGATTTCACCTTGCGCCGTGAACTTGTAGGCGTTGTTCAACAGATTGAGCAGGATTTGCCGCAAGCGCAATGGGTCAGCTTGGATGAGCGGCAGTCGCTCCGGAAGTTGCAAACGCCACACGACTTCGGGGCGGGCTGGCAACCCGTCTGCCAGGCCGTGCAGGACTTCCTCCAAAAATGTCCGGGTTTCGATTGACTCGGGAAACAACTCGAGCGCATTGATTTCAGCGCGCGAGAGATCGAGCAGGTCGTTGATCACCCGGAGCAGGTGCTCGCCGCTGGAATAAATCTGTTGCAGGTCGCGCCCCAGCGTCAGCGGCAGTTCCATCTGATAGGGGTTCGGTGAAGCCAGCGCCGTCGCGGCGTAACCCAGGATCACGTTGAGCGGCGTGCGTAACTCATGGCTGACGTTGGCGAGCAGCCGGGTTTTGATTTGATCCGCCTTCTCGGCGATGGTACGCGCGTGCACGGCCTCGCTGTACAATTCGGCGTTCCGCAGGGCAATGCCCAGTTGGTCGGCCAGCGATTGCAACCCGATTAAGTCCTGGCGTGCATGCTGGCGTGGGGCATGGCTGTGCAGATCCAGCAGGCCGAGGATAGTTTCACCCAGACGGATGGGGACGATGACACGCGAGCGGGTTGAGGGCCAGGCTGGGTCAGGCGGGAAGCG
>JBQTJD010000654.1:0-2677 GCA_052387475.1 Anaerolineales bacterium
ACTGATGACAAGCTTAACCGAGGCTGTTGGGAGTGAGGCTAAGAAATCCTGTGTATCGCCCTTATAAAGTACAAGTCGTGCGTCGTCTGAAAAGCGGCTTCGAATCTCGGGTTGTTGAAACATATAAAGTGTTTCTTTCAATGCTTTAGGCATACGGTCTCCCAATTTGTGAGTGGGCCCAACAGGATTCGAACCTGTAACCAAGCGGTTATGAGCCGCGTGCTCTGCCATTGAGCTATGGGCCCGTGTGAACGAAAGCAGTCTCGGATGCTTTCGTCGTTCGTCAATCATCATCTGTCATTTTACTTCGTTAGCTGCTCCAATCCTCAAGTTCGAGTCCGTGATAGTTGCGGTAGTCAGCCCGGTTAAGGGTCACGAGTGTCAAGCCATTAATCGCAGCAATGGCAGCGATTTGACCATCTACGAAGGTTGGGGTGCGACCGTCCGCGACCAATCGGGCGCGTTCCGCCGCGTGCCATTCCGCGGCCTTCTCATCATAAGGCAAGATTACAACCGAGACGGCGATAACCTCATCCAGATAACGCTCAATGGCTTCGCGTTTGGCCGAGGCAGGTAGACGACGGCAACCGAACCACAGCTCGTGCCACACCACCGCAGCCGTCGCCAACTCATCGCGGTACCGCTTGAGGCGATTGACAATTCTGGTGTTGGGTGTCGAGCGCAACGGCTCGGAAAGGATGTTGGTATCCAGCAAATACTTGGGCGTCACCACTCCACCTCGCGTCCCCCGCTCCGGTCACGCGTGCCAGTCAGGACCTCCGGCTCAATCTTCAAGTCTTTCAATGACACCGAATCACGAAATGTTGTGAAGGCGTCCCAAAAATCAGCGCGGTTGAGCGACAGCCGTTGGTACGCCTTGATTGAAATCAAAACCGCAACGGGTTCGCCACGTCGCGTTAACTCAATCCGCTCTTTGCTATCAAGTTCGTAAACAATGGATGCCAAGTTGTGCCGCGCTTCGGCAATCGAGTATTGTTTCGTCATGTCGCCTCCAACATAGCCATTTAGATGGCTATTTTAGCGCAACGGTAGCATACGGTCAATCGTTCTTCGTCACCCGCCAGCGCGGCGCGTTGCCCTGCAACACGGCCAGCACCTCCTCAGCGATGGCGAGGCCGGCGCGGGTTTGCGCCTCCTGTGTCTGCGCGCCAATGTGCGGGGTGGCGATCACCTTCGGGTGCGCGGCGATGCTGCCCGCCGGAACCGGCTCCATCGCGAACACATCCAGCGCGGCGCCAGCGAGGTGGCCGGAATCCAGCGCGGCGCGCAGCGCGTCCTCATCAATCACTCCACCGCGCGCGAGGCAGATGAGGCGCGCGCCGGCTTTCATCTTGCCGAGTCGTGCGGCGTTGAGCATGTTGCGCGTCTCGTTCGTCATTGGCAAATGCAATGAAATGTAATCGGACTGTGCCAGCACCGCCTCGAAGCTGCCCGGCTCCGCGCCGCGCTCGCGAATCTGGGTGTCGGTGAGATAAGGGTCGTACGCGACGGCGCTCATCTCAAACGCTTTTGCCCGCCGCGCCACCTCCGCACCAATACGGCCAAAGCCGAGCAAGCCGAGTGTTTTGCCGTACAGTTCGGTGCCGACAAACGCGCTCTTGTCCCATTTGCCCTGCTTCATCGAAGAGTCGGCGGGGGGGACCGCGCGCGCCAGGGCGAGCATCATCGCTAGAGTCAATTCGGCAACGGAGATGGTAGCAGCTAGCGGACTGTTGACGACCGTGATCCCCTTCGCCACCGCAGCCGCCACATCAATATTATCCACGCCCACGCCCGCGCGCCCAATAACTTTGAGCTGCGTGCTCGTCTCGACCACCTTCGGCGTCACCTTCGTGCGCGAGCGGACGACCAGGGCGTGATACTGCGGCAGCACGGCCAGCAATTCGTCGGCGGTGATTTTGGGATTGACGGTGACCTCGCCCACCGTCTTAAGTAGATTGATACCGGCTTCTGACAGACCATCGGCAATGAGAATTTTGAAAGTCATCTTTCACCACAAAGCGCACCAAGAACACAAAAGGAGCACGAAGGCTTTGTGTTTTCTTTGTGTTCTTGGTGGTTAAGCTCTATCCGTTCTTGCGTTGGAACTCGCGCATGAAGTCGGCGAGCACGGCGGCGCTTTCGTGCGGCAGCGCGTTGTACAACGAGGCGCGGATGCCGCCAACCGCGCGGTGCCCTTTCAACCCATCGAGGCCGTTGGCCGTCGCTTCTTTCACGAATTGCTTATCGAGGTTTTCATCCGGCAGGCCGAAGGTCAGGTTCATCTTGCTGCGACTATCAGCGCGGACGAAGCCACGATAGAAGCCGCCGCTCCCGTCAATGGTGTCGTACACCAGTTTGGCCTTGGCCGTGTTGCGCTGCGCCATCGCCTCCAACCCGCCGAGGCCGCGCAGCCACTTGAACACCAATCCCACAATATAAATGCTGTAGCATGGCGGCGTGTTGTAGAGCGATTTGTTCTCAGCCTGCACCTTGTAGTCAAGCATCAACGGGAGTTTGGGCGGGGTGCGCGCCAGGAACTCTTTGTGCAGGATGACGAGGGTGACGCCCGCCGGGCCGGCATTCTTCTGCGCACCGGCGTAGATCAGCGCGTACTTGCGGACGTCGAGCGGGCGGCTGACAAAATCCGATGACGCATCGCACACCAGCGGCACAC
>JBQTJD010000655.1:0-3138 GCA_052387475.1 Anaerolineales bacterium
CGGGTCGCGAGGCCTGGCGCTATCAAACCGAGGGGCAGGTCAACGCCTCACCGGTGATTCATAAAGGTGTGGCCTATTTCGGCTCGATTGATGGTACGCTGTTCTCGCTGGAATTGGCCAACGGCAAATTGCGCTGGAAGTTAAAGTCGGCTGGGCCTATCACATCGTCACCCACTGTGGCGAACGACGTGGTCTTCGTCGGTTCGTTTGATAAACACTTGTACGCGCTGGCCGCTTAACGTCGGGAGCACATCGTGTTCGATTTCTTCAAAAACTTGTTCCGTGGGAAAGGTCAGGCTGACCGCGAGACCTTGCCGCCGCCCAGCCCACCCAGCGACCCGGATGCCACGGTGCCGCTCACCGAGATGAGCGTCAAGGCCATTCCGGATGCCGCCCGCCTGCTGCTCAAGCCGGTCTCCGGTTCACGCCTGGCGGTGGGGATGGCGCAGGATGTGGGCCGCGTGCGTTCGCACAACGAGGACGTGTTGCTGGCCTTTCACGGCGAACTCGCCGGGCTGGAGGCGATGCCCAACTTCGGGTTGTTTGTCGTCGCCGACGGCATGGGCGGCCACTCGCTGGGTGAGCGCGCCAGCAGTGTGGCGACGCGGGCCATCGCCAGATCGGTGCTCGATCAGGTGCTGCCCTCACTGTTGGCTGACCCGCAAACGGATATTGAGCGCCCGTCGCTAACGGAAGTGATGGAGCGGGCGATGTCGCGCGCCAACGACGCCGTGGTGGAGAATGTGCCCGAAGGCGGCACCACGCTCACCAGCGCGCTCATCCTTGGCGATCAGCTCATCTTGTCGCACGTCGGCGACAGCCGCGCCTACCTGTTTGCCGACGGCCATGCCGAGCAACTGACGCGCGATCACTCGCTGGTGCAACGCCTGGTGGAGATGGGGCAGATCACCGAAGACGAGGCCGCCGTGCATCAGCAACGCAGCGTGTTGTATCGAGCGGTGGGCCAGGGCGAGGGATTGGAAGTCGATGTGATGCTGCGGCGACTCTCGCCCGGCACGGTGCTGCTCATTTGCTCCGATGGGTTGTGGAGTTTGCTGCCGACCCACCTCATCCAGCAGATCATTCGACAGTCGTCCACTGTGCAAACCGCCAGCGAAGCGCTGGTGAAAGCGGCCAACGACGCGGGCGGGCCGGATAACATCACCGCCATTTTGATTCAATTGCCCGGGTAAACGCACGCCATGCCCACCGGCAACCTGTACAGCCTGCTCGGCGTTCCGCTCAACGCCTCGCCCGACGATATCAAAATCGCTTATCGCGGCTCCGCGCGACGGTTTCACCCCGACGTCAACAAAACTCCCGGCGCGACGGATGAATTCAAACTGATCTCCGAGGCGCACGAGATTCTGAGCGACGCGGACAAGCGTGCGCAATACGATGCGCGGCTGAAGGGACAACCGAGCGGCTCGCTGCTGGCCGTGCGCGCGCTGCTCAGCCGCGAGAAGGTGCCGGTGCTGGCCGAGCCGCAGGTCGTGTACGCGCTGGTCGATATCCGCCCCAACTTCCCGGCCACCGACCTCCCCTCTCCACCCGTTAATTTGGCGCTCGTCATTGATCGCTCGACCTCAATGCAGGGCGAGCGGCTTGACCAGGTAAAAGCTGCGGTCTCACAATTGATTGAAAGCCTACGCGAGAATGACGTGGTCAGCGTGGTGACGTTCAGCGACAAAGCCGAGACGGTGGTCGCGCCGCAACGCGGCTCAGCCGAACAGAAGACGGTAGCGAAGGCCAAGGTCAGCACCATCAATGCGGCCGGCGGCACCGAGATGCTGCGCGGCTTGTTGCGCGGCATGCTCGAGCTGCAGACCAACTTAAGCCCGGCCGCCGTCAACCATTTGATGCTGCTCACCGATGGGCAGACGTACGGTGACGAGACGAATTGCTTTTTGCTGGCCGCGCTCGCTGCCATCGACGGCGTGTCCATCAGCGGGCTGGGCATCGGCGATGAATGGAACGACAAATTCCTGGATGACCTGGCCAGCACGACCGGCGGCTCCAGCGCATTCATCACCTCGCCCGAGCACGTCAAGCGCTTTCTGCACGAGAAGGTGCGCGGCCTCGGCGCGGCGCTCGGTGAGCGGCTGGCGCTGCGGGTACTGTGTGATCAGGATGTGAAACTCAGCGCGGCTTTCAAACTCAGCCCGGAACCAGCCGCGTTGAATGTGGATGAAGCGCCGTTGCGGCTGGGCAGCCTGCCAAAAGATCAAAACATCCAACTGCTACTCAAGTTTCTGCTGCCACCTATGACGGAGGGCGCGCGGCCCATGGCGCGTCTCGCGCTTTACGGCGATATCATCAGCCTCAACCGCCGCAACGACCGGGCCACGCGTGATCTGGCGATCACGGCGCTGTCCAAGTTCGAGCCGGTCGCGCCGCCAACACCGATGGTGGAGGCGCTGGCGAAGGTCACGCAATATCAATTGCAGGAGAAGGCGTTTCAGCAAGCGGCCGCCGGCGACTTGCCGGGCGCAACTCGCACGCTCTCGACTCTCGGGACGCGGCTGCTGGCTTCCGGCCAGCCGGAGCTGGCGAAGATGGCGATTGCCGAGGCCAAGCGGCTCGAGCGCAGCAGCACGCTCAACGAGGATGCCAAGAAGCGGCTCAAGTATGGCACGCGCGCCCTGATCATGCCCGCCGCCGGTAGTGGGACCTTGCGCGCATGATCATCTGCCCCGGTTGTCGCAACAAGGAATACGAGGGCGAGCTGTTCTGCTCAAACTGTGGCGCACGCCTGTGGGCGGGGCCGGGCGAGATGCCGACCATTGCGCTCGATTCTAGCCGTGTGCCGGCGGCCTCCGAGCCGCTCCTGCCTACGCAGGCGGCGCCGGCGTTGAGGGCCGGCCAGATTTCAATCAACCTCGGCAACAAAGCGATGGTGCTCGAGGGACGGTCCGAATACGTGTTGGGCCGCGAAGGTTTGGAGAACGAGAAGCCGGATGTGAACCTTGGGCCGTACGGTGGACGCGAACGCGGGGTGTCGCGCAAGCATGCGTTGCTGCGGGTGGACCGGCGGCAGTTGTTGCTCACCGATCTCAACAGCTCGAACGGCACCTGGCTCAACGGTTCGCAATTGTCGGCCAGTGAACCCATCCGCCTGCAAAGCGGCGATGAAGTGCG
>JBQTJD010000656.1:0-3456 GCA_052387475.1 Anaerolineales bacterium
TGATCAGCAACGTCTCGCCGGGGCGCAGGCCGTCGGGCGCGGAGAAGGTCTGCGCGGGCGCGAGGTAGTTGATGAGGTTCGACATCAGCACCGGGAAGGCGAGTTGCAGCGGCAGGTCGCTATCCTGCAGACGAAAGGTGATGATGGCGACTCGGCGTCCGCCCGTCTCGCCCACCAGCACTAGCGGGCCGCCCTCGGCCTCGACGAGCACGCGCGCCCAATCGGGCACCGTCACCTTGCGCGCTTGCAGAATGTTCACCCCGCCCCAATCGAGATACTGCGTCAGAGGATCGTTCTGCGCTACGCGCACCAGCTTTGTATTCGTAAACGTCTCAGACACGGCAAAAAGCGCCGTGTCTGAGAGGGGGTTGACGATGAGCACTTCAGTGGCGGGCAGTTTGATCGTCTCGGTCACGCTGTCGTACACGTACAGGTCGAACGGATCGGTGGGCAGCGGCGCGCTGGGTGAGGCGCGGAACGGTTGCAGACCGGGCAGCGCGGTGAGAATCTGCTCGAGGAAGATGTTGCCGGGCGAGAGCACCAGCACGCGCCCCGAGGTCGGCGGCTGATACACCGCCCAGGCCGTGTCGTCGAGCGCGAACGCATCGAACGCCGCGCCTTCCCCCGTGCCGAGCATCGAGAGACGCGCCGTGTAAATCGCCGGCGCATCCGGCAAATCGGCGAGGCTGAGGTCGGCGGAACCACCGGCGGGCACGTTGAGCTGTTGCGCGCTGAACAGCTCGCCGCCGATGGAGATGGAGACGATGGCGATGCGGTCGGCGTCGCCGTAGTTCGCCACACGCGCAAATAGTTGCGGGCCTTTGCCCGTAGGTCGGAGTGAGAGCGCCTCGATGCCGAGATTGTCCGCGCTCGCGCCGATGGGGACGTAGCGCACGTCGCCGGGCAGCGGCGGTAAATCCCCCGGCAGGCCACCGTCGGAGAAGATGACGATGCGGGTTTCGGACAGCAAGCCCGCACGCGCCGCGCCACCCGCCAACGCGAAGGCCGCCTCCCAATCCGCCGGGCCGTGCGTCACGTTCGCCGACGACAGCGCCACGCGCAGAGTGTCTTTGTCTCCCGTGCCCGAGGCCAGCACCACCGGCTGCCGCCCGACGACGATGAGCGACATGCGGCTGTCGTTGGCCAGCCCGTCAATCAGTTCACGGATGGCGACCTTCGCGAAGTCAAAGCGGTTCGGTTGTACATCGGTCGCGTTCATCGAGGCCGAGGCGTCGAGCAGCACAATCAACGTGCCGCGCGCGACGGTGGGCACGGAGAGAAATGGTCGCGCGAGCGCGATGACGAGCAGCGCGAGCAACAGCAATTGCAACAACAGCAACAGATTGCGCCGCAGCCGCTGCCACGGCGAGTTGGCCTCGCGGTCGCGCAACAGCATCTGCCACAGCATCACCGACGATACCTCCACCTCGCGCCGCCGCAGCTTGAGCATGTATAGAATCAAGATCGGCGCCGCGAGGGCCGCGAGGGCGAGGAAGAGGGGGGTGAGAAAAGACATCCCGGAAGAGAGTAAACAGTGAACAGTGAACAGTGAACAGTTGACCGTTCACTGACTACTGTTTACTTTATCAGTCCACGTTTGCGCAATTGATACAGCACCAACTCGTCCCACGCGACGGTGGTATTGATGGGGAGATAGTTGATGCGGCGCTTCACGCAGTGGGCTTCGATGTCGTCGCGCCATTGCTGCACGCGTTGGCGGTAGCGGTCGCGCAGGCCACCATCCAGCGTGATGTCCTGCGGCATACCGGTCTCGGCATCAATCAGCCGCAGGTCGCCGGCGAGTTGTGGGTCAAGCTCCTCCGGCGCGAGGATATGGAGCAGCGTCACTTCGTAGCCGCGACCTTGAAATTGCGTCAGACCATCTTGATAACCGTTCGGTGCAAACAAATCGGAAATCAAAAACATTAGCCCAGGCCGTTTGGCCGAGAGCGCGTACGAGCGTAGCGCGGCGTCGAGTTCGGTCGTGCCCACCGGTTGCAGAGCCTCGAGAAAACGGATGAGCCGCAGCGCGAAACCGCGCCCGCGCGCCGGCCCGAACTGTGCCACGGGTGCGCTGTCTTGCAACACCGTCAGTGTCATCCGGTCGCTGGCGGCCAGCGCGATGTAGCCGAGGGCGGCAGCCACCCGTTGGGCGTAACGAAATTTGTGTGTCTCCTCCTCGCCGTAATCCATCGAGCGCGAGGCGTCGAGCAGCACATGCACGGCCAGGTCTTCCTCTTCCTCGAGCAACTTAATGAATGGGCGCTCCAGTCGTGCAAACACATTCCAATCCACGCGGCGCAAGTCGTCGCCGCGCACGTAATCGCGGTAATCGGCAAACTCGATAGACGTGCCGCGCTTGGTAGAGCGGCGCTCGCCCCTGATCACGCCCGCGCGCACCTGCGAGGCCACGAGGGCGAGGCGGTCGAGCTTGCGGAGAGTCGTTTCGTCAAACAGCATTGGGTGATTTGGCGATTTCGTGATGGGTTGATTTCAGCGGGCAATCGTTCAATCGCTTTACCTCACTCCCGCTTTCGCGGGTATGACGGCATCGAAGTAAAGTGTTCGCGCAAGATGAGTCACTCAATCGCCAAATCGCGCAATCACACAATCATTTCTGAGGCACAGCTTTGAGCAACTCTGCGACGACGTTGTCCGTCGTGACGCCCTCAGCCTGGCCTTCGAAGTTGAGCAGCAATCGGTGACGGAGGGCGGCGGGCGCGACAGCGGCCACATCCTCGAAGGCCACGTTCACGCGGCCGGCGAACAGCGCCGTGATCTTTGCGCCGAGGACGAGAGCCTGCGCCCCGCGCGGCGAAGCGCCGTAGCGCACAAATTGCTTCACCATCGGCGCAGCAGACTCGTGCTCGGGATGCGACGCGACAACGAGTCGCGCCACATACTCGCTCACGTGCGAGGGCACCGGAACCTGCCGCGCCAGTTTGCCCATCGTCACCAGTTGCCCGCCGTGCGTGACCTTGCCCAGCAGCGCCCGCTGCCCGCCGGTGGTGCGGGCCAAAATCTCCACCAACTCATCCGACGACGGAAACTCGACGTTGACCTTGAACAGAAAGCGGTCGAGCTGCGCCTCGGGCAACGGATACGTGCCTTCCATTTCGATGGGGTTTTGCGTGGCGAGGACGAAGAACGGCGGGTCGAGCTTGTACGTGCGCTTCGCCACCGTCACGCTTTGCTCCTGCATGGCTTCGAGCAATGCTGATTGAGTCTTGGGCGTGGCGCGGTTGATTTCATCCGCCAGCACCAAGTTGGCGAAGATCGGGCCTTGCTGGAAGCGGAACCCCCGCCGCCCGTCAGCGGCCTCTTCGAGGATGTCGGTGCCGACGATGTCCGCCGGCATCAAGTCCGGCGTAAACTGGATGCGGGCGAAGTTCAGATCCAGCACCTCGGCCAGCGTTTTGATCAGCATCGTCTTGCCGAGGCCGGGCACGCCTTCGA
>JBQTJD010000657.1:0-2454 GCA_052387475.1 Anaerolineales bacterium
CTACGCGACCACGGGCCGCGCGCATTGGGAGGCGCGTTACACGTTCTCTACCACAGGTCGTAAGGTTCACAACATCATTTACGCGCAATTTCGATTCAAAGACGGGCTGATTATCGAGCACCGCGACCACTTCGACTTCTGGCGCTGGTCGCGCATGGCCCTCGGCCCTACTGGGTTGTTGCTCGGCTGGACACCGCTAGTGCAGAACCGCGTGCGGCGCACGGCGCGGGAACGGCTGGAGAGGTTCATCGAGCGGCACCCCGAATACCACCAAACTGAATAGACCCGCGCCGGAGGCGTCCGGCCAGGGCGTTTCTACGTAGAGACGGGCCGGTGGCCCGTCTCCCCCTCATCTCGCACGACTCAACATGGATCGGCGCAACGCAGCGGGCAACAGCGCCGCTTCCACCGCCTGCTGAATCATTCTAGTGAACAGCGCCGACCGCACGTCGCGCAACCTCCGCAGCGAGAGATAGCGCGCCCACACCAGCTTTTCCTCTGCGCCCAGAAATCCACCGGGGGGTTCATCCACTAAAACGCCGAAGGTGAAGCCAAAAGTCACGCTCGCGCGATGCGGGATGATGAAGCCGAAAAAGACCGGCCTGTTTTTGCCCGGCACATATAAGTTGATGGCCTTCCACCCAAGCTTGACACGCTCGGTGGAGTCGGGCACGGCGCGTTTCACCAGTGTGCGCACGCGATGGGCCAGTCGCTGCATCGGCGGCGGAAAGCTGGAGAGATATTGTTCGGGCGTCGGGGCAAGCACACCGCGAGTTTAGCCCGAAAGCGCCATTCGCGCGCGAGTGGCGTACAATCACTTTCGCCATGCCCGAACTCCCCGAACTCGATGTCGTGACCGAAGTCCTCAACCGCCGCGTCGCCGGCCAGACCATCATCGGCGTCGAAATCCTCCCGCCCGGTGGCCCCATCGTAGTGCGCGATCTGACCCACAGTGGCTTTGAGAAATCGCTCACTGGCCAACAGCTCGAGTCGGTGTCGCGGCGCGGCAAGTTCCTCGTTTTCTCAATCGCCGAGCATCCTGAGCGGAGCGCTGCTGCTGTTAGCGGCGCGTGGCTTCGCTCGCGAAGCACGTCGAGGGACGCGGCCAATGCCAACAACGCGCCCTTCGACTACGGCGCAAAAAACGCGCCTCCGCTCAGGACGCTTGAGTCACTTCTTCTGGTGGTGAACCCCAAACTTACCGGCCGCCTGCAACTCGCCGCGCCCAAAGACAAACGGATGCAAAAGACGCACGTCATCATCTCGCTCTCCGGCGGTGGGCAACTGCGGTATGTGTATCAGAAACAGATGGGGCAACTCTATCTCACGCGCGACGTGGCGCTGGCGCTGGACTTCAGCGGAATGGGGCCGGAGGCGCTGGAGATTTCACTGGCCGACTTTCGCGCCCGGCTCAAACGCTTTCCGGGCGAGATCAAAGGCACGCTCACCCGCAGCCATTTCGTGGCCGGCATCGGCAATGCGTATGCGGATGAGATTCTGTGGGCGGCGCAGATTCATCCGTACCGCAAACGCGCGTCGCTCACCGCAGAGGAGATTGACCGGCTGTACGCCGCAATGCAATCTACCTTGCGCGAGGCCATTGAGAAAGTACGCGTCGAGATGGGCGAGGACATCCACAAGAAGCCCCTCGTGACAACTGCATCTCATCGGTAGGCGGCCCGCCGCCGTCAGAATCACGAGTGGTCTGTGGCTAGGGCCTCAGAAAATATGGCTCGCTTGAACGTGAATAAGTTCGATTCTTGTTTCTGCCAGTTTCGGGATGCATCGAGAACATCTCTGACGAGCTTCACCAGGAAGCAAGGCTCAGTGCCGTCACTCAGGACGCGGTTACGTTCGGCTACTTCTATTTCGAAGGACTGGATGGACCACTCAAATGACATTTTAGTGAGATCTAACCAGAAGCCACATGTGTCAACAAAGCGTGCGGCAACGATTTGATTATGAGGCACTTGGCTCTTGGTGTAGTTATAGTGGGCGAACTCTATCTCGACATCGAAAGTTCCAGTGCAAACTTGACTGCCGTCTGCCTCGAACTCATCATGGGAGACTAACGTCAGCTTCTTGATAAAGCCGTCGTGAAAGTAATTGAAGTATTCGAGAGTCTCGCGCGCCTGCTGGATGGTTTCGATTTGGTAGATCATGACTGTTGCCCAAGTGCCAAAATTCCGAGTGGTAGACATCCCACCAGGCCTTTGGTGGATTTGGCACCTACGACCAGCGCTTGGGCCGCCTAACGGTCGCGGTCACGCGCCGCGAGCGCTCAAAGCGGACCGTCTTCCCCAGGTTTAGCGGAGCTACCGTCCAAACCGGTCAGAAGTCAAACTGCCCTAACAGGAGCACGGCAACCCGCGTCCGTCGGCAGGTCTCTGTAAGCCACAAAGGAGGCCTTTATGCGAGTGTACCATGCATACCCGGCCGCGTGACTTCCTCAAC
>JBQTJD010000658.1:0-12341 GCA_052387475.1 Anaerolineales bacterium
AGATGTCTTGCACAGCGAGGAAATTAAGCGTGCGCAGCGCGCGCTCCACATGCTCGAGGTTCGGGTCAGAGAGCATGGGGTTCTCGCCCATGATAACCATCGCCTGCACACGCTTCTCGTCCGCTGCCTTCATCAACTCTACGACGGTGAGGCCGGGCTTGTCGGGTAAATCCGGCAAGCCCCACTTCTCCGCGACCGCTTTGCGCTTGGCCTCATCGCTCACCGGCTGATAACCCGGCAGCACATTCGGCAGCGCGCCCATATCGCACGCGCCCTGCACGTTGCTCTGGCCGCGCAATGGGTTCACGCCGGTACTCGGCTTGCCGATCTGCCCGGTGACCATCGCTAAATTCGCCAGCGCCAGCACAAGCTCGGTGCCGTTGCTACGCTGCGTGATGCCCATGGCGTAGAGGATGGTGGAATGGCCTCGGGAATGCTGATTGAAAACGGATTGTCCCTTCACGCGCTCGCCCAACGCATAAATGCGCGCGGCCTTCACGATGTCATCGGCGGGCACGCCGGACTCAAGCTCGGCCATCTCCGGGGTATATGGTTCGATGGCTTTGACGAACTCATCGACGCCTTCGGTGCGCGCAGCGATGAAGTCTCTGTCCGCCCAGCCTTCGCGCACGATGGTGTGCGCCATCGCGAGGAAGACGAAGATGTCGGCGCCGGGCTTGGGTTGCAGCCATAGTGTGGCAAGCTCCACCAATGGGATGCGGCGCGGGTCAATAATGACGAGCTGCGCCCCGGTCTTGACTGCGCGCACCACCTCGTAGCCGATGACGGGGTGCGACTCGGCGGTGTTCGAACCGGTGATGAGGATGCAATCCGCCGCGCGGATGTCTTTGATGGGATTGGTCATCGCGCCGGAGCCGAAGGCCATGCCGAGGCCGGTGACCGACGAGGCGTGACACAGGCGGGCGCAGTGATCGACGTTGTTCGTGCCGACGACGGCGCGCACGAGTTTTTGGAAGAGATAGTTCTCCTCGTTGGTGCAGCGCGCCGAAGCCAGGCCGGCTACCGAATCGGGGCCGGTGGCCTTCACCGCTCCGGCGAGCTTGTCGGCCACGATGTCGAGGGCGATGTCCCAGCTCACGGGCACGAAGTTCGCCATCATCGTGCCATCGGCGCTTTGCAGCACCGACTTCACCGGCAGCGTCCATGGTTCTTTCGTCAATCCCAATTCGTACGCGAGGTCTTTTCGTACCAGCGGTTGCTTCAGCCGATCCGGGCTGGTCGCGAAATCCCAGCCGTAGCGGCCCTTCACGCACAGGAACTCGCCATTTACAGGCGCTTCGGGATAGCCCTGCGCGTACAGGATGTGGCCGTCCTTCGCCGCATATTCAAGCGAACAGCCCACGCCACAGTAGCCGCAGATGGTGCGCGTGCGGGTGAACTCCCACTCGCGGCCCTGGCCCACCCGACGCTTCGGCATCAGCGCGGCGGTCGGGCAGACCTGCACGCAACTTCCGCAGAACACGCACGACGAGTTGAGCATGATCTCGTCAAAGGGCGTGGCGACGTGACTGGTGAAGCCGCGCCCCGCCAGCTCAATCGCATTCGCGCCGACGACCTCATCACACACGCGCACGCACTTGCCGCACAGGATGCAGTATTGGTGGTCACGGATGAAGAAGGGGTTGTCGTCCTGATACAGTGGGCGCGAGATTTCAAAGTCGTAGCTCGTCTCCGAGAGGCCGTATTGATACGCATACTTCTGTAGATCGCACTTGCCGTTCTTGTCGCACACCACGCAGCGCAGCGGATGGTCGGAAACGAAGAGATCGAGGATGTCTTTGCGCATCGCTTCGAGCGCGGGTGTGCGCGTTTGAATCACCAAGCCGTCTTCGCATTGCAGGCCACAACTTGCCTGTGGATTGGGCCGCCCCTCGATTTGAACCATGCACAGCCGGCAGCCGCCTGAAGGCACGAGTTCCGGGTGATAACACAGGCGCGGGATGTCAATGCCGTTCGACAGCGCGGCTTCGAGCACGGTGGCGCTGGACGGGGCATCCAGCTTCTTGCCGTCAGTGGTGAGCGTCGTCATAGTGGTCAGCGGTAAACGGTGAACGGTAAACAGTAACTCATGACCGAATACTGATTACTGTCTACGTTTACTGGAGTAGTGCGTCATACTCATTCCGAAAATATTTCAGCGTGGTGAGCACCGGGTTGGGCGCGGTTTGCCCGAGGCCGCACAGCGAGGCCGTGTGCACGGTGTTGCATAAGTGCTCAAGCCGGGTGATGTCATCCCGCGTGGCCTGATGTTCCAAAATCTTGTCGAGCATGTGCAGCAGCTTGCGCGTGCCTACGCGGCATGGCACGCATTTGCCGCACGCCTCATCCTGCGTGAAGGTGAGGAAGTAGCGGGCGAACTCCACCATCGAGGTCGTATCGTCCACGACCACCATGCCGCCTGAACCCATGATCGCGCCGGTGGCTTTCAGGTCTTCGTAGTCAATGCGCGTGTCGAGCAGCGAGGCCGGGATGCAACCGCCGCTCGGCCCGCCGAGTTGAACGGCTTTGAGCGGCCGCCCATCCTTGCATCCCTCGCCGATGTCGTACAACATCTCGCGCAACGTCATGCCGATGGGCACTTCCACGAGCCCCGAATTTTTGATTGCACCAGTGAGGGCGAAGGCTTTGGTGCCTCCGCTCTTCGCCGTCCCCAACTCTGCGAACCACGTTGGTCCGTTGAGCAGGATGCTGGGCACGGAGCAATACGTCTCGACGTTGTTGATGTTGGTGGGATAGCCCCACAGCCCGTGCTCGGCGGGATAGGGCGGGCGCATGCGCGGCATGCCGCGTTTGCCTTCGATGGAGTGCATCAGCGCGGTCTCCTCGCCGCACACAAACGCGCCCGCGCCCTCTTTGATGCTGATGTCGAAATCGAGGCCGCTGCCCAGGATGTTTGTACCGAGGTGTCCGGCGGCGTGCGCCTGCTGAATAGCGAGCCGCAGCGCTTTGACGGCTAGCGGATACTCCGCGCGCACGTACACGTAGCCTTTGCTCGCGCCCATTGCCCACGCGCTGATCAGCATCCCCTCGATCAGCCGGTGTGGGTCACCCTCGATCATCGTGCGATCCATAAACGCGCCGGGGTCACCCTCATCCGCATTGCAGATGATGAATTTGCGCGCCGCATTTTGGGCGCGCATAATCTCCCACTTGAGGCCAGTGGGAAACCCCGCTCCCCCACGCCCGCGCAGGTGCGAGTCTTTGATGATTTGAATAACTTGCTCCGGCGTCATCTCCAACGCGAGCTTGAGCGCGGCGTAACCGTTGTGCTTGAGGGTATCTTCGAGCGAGAGCGGATCAATCACACCGCACAGTTGTGTGGTGACCTTCACCTGTTTGGCGAGGTAGGGGTAATCGCTTTTATCGGCTGTGCGGCTGAGCGGCTCAATAAGCGGCGCGACATCCATCATCGCGCCGCCGAAATGTTGATCGAGCAGCGCCGGTACACTCTCCGCGGTTACAGCGCCGTACAAAAACGAGTCGCCGTTCGCGAACGAACTGCTGTTCGCGCTCACTTCCACCAGCGGTTCGCGGTGGCACGCGCCGAGGCAGCCGGTCGGCTGAATCATCACCGGCAGTTGCCGCTGCTTGACGTGCGCCTCCATGGCGGCCAGCACCGCGCCCGCGCCGGCCGCCAGCCCGCAGGTCGAAGTCCCAATGCGGATGATAGCGTTCATAATCCCTAATCCCTTACACCTTGATGTCGGAACACAGTTGGCTGATGGCGTCCACCGCCTTCTCGGCTGTCATGCGTCCGTATGTATGGTCGTTGACGACGACCACCGGCGCCAGGCTGCACGCGCCCATACAGGCCACCGTCTGTAAAGTGAAAAAGCCGTCGGGCGTGGACTCGTCCTCCGTAATCCCTAAGTGCGCCTTCAACTTATCCAAAATTTCCAGCGAGTGATTGACGTGGCAGGCCGTGCCGCGACAGACGCGCACCTGATAGCGCCCCGGCGGATCGAAACGGAACAAGTTGTAAAACGTGGCAATGCCGTACAGCCGGCTGAGCGGGAAGCCAAGCTCGCGGGCCGCGTACTGCAATGACTGTTTGGGCAAGTAGCCGTAGTGCGCCTGAATGTCCTCGAGCACCGTGATCAACGCATCGGGCTGGCCGCGATGCCGGTCGAGGATGGCGGCGAGGTCAGTCGGCGGCGGGGCGGCGAGCGGATCGCCCTGATAGACGAACTTTTTTGGTCCGGCTTTACCAGTCATAGAGATAGTCATGTGATTGCCAAAACCGTTTGCGCCCAGCCACGGATCTTTGACCAATCGCGCAAGTCGCTGTCCGACCCCTTCATCACCTGAGTGATAAACCGGTCGATGAAGGACATCTTGGCCAGTTCGATCTTCCCGGCAAAGAACACTTCCTGCTGCGGAGTCATAATTTTCCGCACCGAGTCGAGATAGGCGAGGCGGTTCTTGCGGCTGGTCTCGTCATCGCCAACGTTCAACATGTGCACGGTGAAGAACGCCGTGGGCAATTGGCGCAGGGCCTGCTGATGTTTCTCCACAAACTGCACCGCCTCGGGCAGCCATTGGCCAATGCGGATGGCGCTACCGACGAGCACTGCTTGATAACCGCCCAACGCTTGTACTTTTTGTATGACGCGCACATCCACCGCCTTGCCGCGAGCATTGATTTCCTCGGCAATGGCTTGAGCAACTTCGCCAGTGGAGCCACACCGGCTGGCGTACGCAATCAGCACTCTGTCGTTCATAGGGTCTCCTATAGACCAACGCGGTCTCTCAAAACACCTGAAATTTTCAGTCAATTTAGCAGATCGCGTCGGTCGGTCTGTAAATTCGAATGGAGTCCAATGTAAATCAACACGTGTCTCAGGGGAGCGGACAACTTTCCTCTTATACGCCGTCATCCATCACTTGTCAGAGCGCGTTGGCTGGCAGTTCGGCGCGAGTGAGCCGGGCAAACAGCGGCCAACGTTATTAGGCATAGTGTTGGTAATCCGTCGAGCCACTGGAGTGCTCCATCGCCCAGTCAAGGGCGCACTGGAAGTTCCTCCACTATCCGCTCGGCAGCCAAACGAGCAGAAATGAGCGCGGTAGGCATGCCAGTTCCAGGGCGAGTGCTGGCGCCGACGAAATATAGATTGTGGTAACGATGGTGCTTGTTGCCGGGCCGAAAATAGCCTAACTGGGTCAGGTTGTGGCAAAGTCCATGCGTGGCACCCTTCATCACGTTGTAGCGTTTGCGCCAGGACAAGGGCGTGTAATTGACTTCAAACTTAATATGCTCCGCCAAATCGGTGATCCCCAAGAGGGCCAATCGATTGAACACCGCCTGTCGCGCCTCGTCCCGAATATCCCTCCAAGCTTCCTTGTCGCCGTCATTCAAGTGACCCACCGGGACAACGGCGATCAAGGTGTCTTGGTGATTCGGGGCCAGCGAGGGGTCAAGCCGCGCCGGCGCATGCACGTAGAGGCTGGGGTTCTCGGGTAAAGCCAGGCTGTGAGTGATGCTATCAAAGTTGCCCTGGTAATCATCCGCAAGAAACAAAGTGTGAGGGTTTAGGAAAGGGTAAGGTTGATCCACGCCCCAGAAGAAACTGATAGCCGAACAGGAGAAGCGCTTGCCAGCCAAATGCTCAGCGAGATCAGCATCAGGCAGCAGGCTCTGGTACACGTACGGGAGGTCGGCGTTGGCGAGGATCGCATCACCGTTGCATCGGTGACCGCCCGCCAGCACCACTCCATGCGCGCGCGCCCTATTCACCTCGATCCGCTCGACTGTAGCATTGAAGACGAATTCCGCCCCGGCGTCACGAGCAATTGTCATGAGTGCTTCGACCACTTGATATAGGCCACCTCGGGGATACCACACCCCATGCACCAGCTCGGTATAAGGCATCATTGAGAATGTAGCCGGAGCCTCGAAGGGACTCAAACCCATGTACACGTCCTGAAAAGTAAAGGCCGCCTTCAGGCGTGGATCGTCGAAGTACGCCGACATGTTGTGATAGTGGAGAGTCAGCGGCTTCAATTGGAATAGAAGCGGTAAATTGCTGAGGGTGAAGAACTCGGAGGCAGCGCGGAAATCCCGGTTCACCAACCGCTCCATCGCCAGGTGGTAGTGGCGGTGGCCTTCATCCAGATAGCGCAGGAAACCATCGAAACTGCCAGGCTCAAGCGACTCCAACTGCTCCTGCATGGACTTCAAGTCTGAGGTGAGCGCCAATTGGCTTCCATCGTCGAAGACCAAATGGTAAGTCGGGTCAACACGCCGCAAGTCCAGCAATTCGTTCATGGATGCGCCCAGCGCCGCGAACTCCGCCTCGTATACCAACGGCATGATGAACAGCGTCGGGCCGGTGTCGAAGTGATGGCCCTCGCGGGCAAAGCGGCCACAGCGACCGCCAGGTTCATGGTTCTTCTCGAATACGGTCACCCGCATGCCGCGCCGAGCCAGATGCGCGGCGGCAGCGATGCCGCCAATCCCCGCGCCAATGATAATGATGGAGGGCGGTTTCATAATTCCCGTTGTGGATGTTGTGGCTGTGGTCGAATTGAGAGGGTACGGGGCGCAGGCCTCGGTGAGCGATTGCCAAGTGCTCGCCCGAGCGCAGACCCGTCCATCCACACCACAATGCCCAGACTCTTGCGCTCCGGATATGCGGCTCGGAGCCGGTAGCCGTCTCGTTCGATGGTGTCCAACACTCCTTCGAATCGTGCCGTGTAGGCATAACCGGCGAGGCGACAGCGGAGATTCTCAACCTGCGCGAGATAGCTCCGCCCGGCCTTGAAGTAGGCCCGCGCCAGCTGCACTCTGTGTTGGACCCAGGCGTGATAGGGGGCGCTGTCCACAGCTTGTGGCGTGAGCGTGTGTGAGTCAAGATACTCGCTCGGGAGGTTGTAGTAGCCGGCGACAATATCCTCGGACGTGTCGCGCAGCATGTGAGTGATGTGTGCGGCGGTGACTGCCAGATAGCGCGATTCGTTGTGAGGAGAGGGGCAATCATGGCCGATAAAATAGTGCATGGCCTCGGTTACCGCAGTGGCCAGCCCACGTGAGTATTCGGCCAACTCCCTTTGTGAAATCAATCGACCCCGCCGTTCCGCATCGAAAGCCATTACGGCCAGCATGTTCCGGATGTAAGCCTGCAAGCCACTATTCGCCGTCACATCGCCCCGGATGAGTTCAACCAGCATGTGCTCTTCGCGGGTGGAGTCGCGCGGCGGCTTGCCCAGATAGCAGTTGTTGATCAGCGCCGCCTGACGCTCGACGAACGCGACTCGTTCTGGCTTTTCGATTGCCTCTTGATCGAGCTTGTCATCCACCCACCGAAAGTAAGCGTAGGCCCGGTAGGCATCGGGGATCCGGTCATGATCCACCAGAAAACGGATGGTGTAGTACGTCTGCTTGCTAGCAGCCTGGGTGATGGCAGCCGCCAGGGCAGGCGTGGAGTCGGCGTCTCGTTTCATGATTACCTTCGACAGAATTAATTTCGGCAACCGGTTGTCCTCAGATAAAGGCCGGCTGTCTTGGCTTGTAAAACCAATGAGCGAGGAACAAGATGCCTACCAGAAACAACGGCCCATATATCACTGGGAAAAGGAAACCCGACAAGACCATGTACAACACACCCAGCGCGACAAACAGCAGTCCGCCAACGCGCTCCCAGCGCTAGGCGATTGCCAAACTGAGGAGAATCAGCCCCGTTGGGATCAGGTGCATCAGCAGGGCGAGAAGGGTCTCCCAGAATCCATAACCCTCCACAAACACATCCAGGGCAAACAGGCTTACGAAGCCGGCAAACAAAATGGTTAGGATCCTTGGTATCCAGAACAGCAATTTTTCCATGGGGCTTGTCATGCTAAACCTCCATCTAAATTAACGGGTGCGTCAGGTGCTCCGCTTCGCTACGCGCCGCGCCGTCTCCTGGACGCGGTGTTGGGCCGTCGAAATTCCCGGATTACTTGAGCAGCAGCGGGCGAATACTATTTGCCCAGGCGCGTATGGCGTCCCAATCCCGGTGATCGCCCTGCGGGAAAATGCCGAAGGCGACAGGCACACGCATGATCAGCCCATCGGGAATAAGCGGCAACTTGCTGAAATCCAGCGCCCCGGCAAAGAGGCCCTCGCTCACCGGCTTCACCAGCGCGCGCACCGGCTCCAGCCATGTCGCCACTCCCGCGCGATATTTGTCGGTCGGCATGGCCAACGTGATACACACCAAAAACGCGGCGAAGGGTTTTTGGGCCAAAGTCGCCTGATGGGTTTGTATGAAGTGCATGGCCTCGGGCAGCCACTTCCCGCCGCGAATGGCGCTGCCGGCCACCACCGCCCGGTATGGAGCCAGGTCTTTCACATCTTTCATGAGGCGCACGTCCACCGGCACGCCGCAGTCGGCCAGGGTGACGCCGATCGCTTCGGCTACGCCCAAGGTAGAGCCTGCGCGGCTGGCATAGGCGATCAGAATCTTGTTCGACATTGCGATTGCTCCCAAAACGATCTGGTTAAGCCCACCCACGAGTAAGGCGGCCCTACCCACATTCGGCAATTTGCTGGGAAGTCGTCTGTTCGATCTACTGCGCCGCCTCCGGTTGATCCGCTGTCTTCCCCTCGACGCTACCCGGTGTAGGCGCAGCCTTTTGCATAGCCCGCAGATACACGAACCAGTACACCGCGCCCACCATCAACGTACCGCCGACGATGTTGCCGAGCGTCACCGGCAGCAGGTTGTTGATGAAAAACCTGTCCCAGGTGAGATTCGGAAAGTCCGCCGCCGTCTTGCCGATGTTGGCCCAGAACGACTCGGGCGCGCCGGCTTTGATGAACAACGCCACCGGGATGAAGTACATGTTGGCGATGCTGTGCTCGAACCCGGCGGCCACGAAGGCGGCGATGGGCGGGATGATGGCCAGGATACGATCAGTGGTAGTGCGCGCGCTGAAGGTCAGCCAAACCGCCAGGCATACCAGCGCGTTGCACATCACCCCCAGCGCGAGCGCCGGCACAAAATCCATCCCCGACTTGGCATTGCCGAGGTTGAGCGCCGCCAACCCCACCGCGCCATGGCCGAAGGCGAATTGGCCGGTGTAGAACATCACCGCCGCCGTGGCGATGGAGCCAACGAAGTTGCCGAGATAGACGATGACCCAATTCTTCAACAGCAGCCCGGTGCTCACCTTGCCGCTGGCCCAGGCCATGACGATGAGATTGTTGCCGGTGAATAATTCTGCGCCGCCGACGATGACGAGGATTAGGCCGAGGCTGAAGACCAGCCCGGCCAGCAAACGCGTGAGGCCGTAAGGCATATCGCCGGCGCCAGCCACTACAGTCGTGGAGAAGATCGCGCCGAGGGCGATGAAGGCGCCGGCCAGCACTGAGAGCACGAACATGCTGGCTGCGTTCATATGCGCTTTCTTCACGCCGACCGTTTCAGCTTTGGCCGCCATTTCAGCGGGGATCAAGGCATCGAGAGAAATGTCATTCGTGCTCATGGATCAAAATGGGAAATGCGGGAAATTGGGGAAAGGGGGAAACGCCCCTATTTCCTTTCTTTCTTTTCCTTGCTTTCCTCCTCAGAGAGTTTCCAACGCTTCTTCGGCTTCGCGCTCCCACAGCCGCACGATCATACGGAAGATGTCAGACTCGGTGAGGATGCCGATGACGCGGTCATGCTCAACCACCGGCAGGCCGGCGATCTTCTTCTGCAGCATCAGCCGGGCGGCGTCGTAAATGGTCGCATCCGGGCGGATGGTGATCGGGTGGAGGGTCATGATCCGATCCACCGTGAGCCGGGCGATCAGATAGTTCAGTTCAAAGATGCTGAGGGTGGTGGCTTCGGAAGGCTCCGCGCCGCGCACGTCACCGAGTGTGACGATGCCGATCAGCTTGCCCTCCTTCACCACTGGCAGCCGGCGGATGCGTTTCTCCGTCATCAGCTTGTGCGCCTCGGGCACTGTCATCTCCGGCAGGGCACAAATCGGGTGGGGCGTCATCCACTCGCGGACAAGTTGGGTTTTCATGGTCAGAGTCTCCTTTTACACAACCTAAAGTAATGGAAACGACGCTTACCGCCTACTGTCACCCATCCCGCGTATTGGCGCGGAATGTCACGGCACCAGCTCCGATTTAGCGCTACACAAAAGGGCCACGCAACCCGGCGTGGCCCGACTCCGAATTCGTGCAATTACGTGAAGATGATTTGCGCGCCGGCAGACTTCTCGTAGAAATCGCCGACGGTCAAAATAGCGGTCACTTGCGGTACGAGTTCTTCCTTCTTGATGCCGAACATATCCATCGCCGCCTTGCAGGCGTAGATCTCAGCACCCGTATCGTGAATCATCTCCAGAAATTCGCCCACCGACGGGATATCCAGCTTCTCCATTCGCTTCATCATGACGTATGAGGCAAAGGCAGAGACGCCGGGGATTGCGCCCATCACGGTGGGGAAGGGTATCGTGATGGGCATGCCGAGCAACGGCATGGCCATGTTCATGGCAGCGTTGCCGACAGTAGACACTTGCAGGTGGGCCTGAAGCTGCTTGTGCAGCGCTGCCAGGCCAAAGAATGTGAAGAAAAGGCTGGCCTCGATGCCTTCCGCCCGCGCGCCGTTCGCCATGATCAGGCCGGGATACACACCGTCCAGCGAGCCGCGCGAGATGATGAGGGACACTTTCTTGATTTTTCCGGGCTTGCTCTCGACCGAGTGCCCGTTGGTGCGAGGCAGTTCTTTCAACATGGTGAATCTCCATTGAAACTAGATGCAGCCCTGTGGCTTTATCAGTCCAGCGATCTTGGCCGCCAGCTTGCCCGGCCCGCCGGGGAAGAGCTGGTACAACTCCTTGGTGGTGACGTCGCTGCCTTTAGTGATGCGGCGGATGGTAGGCGCTTCGCCATTGGCCTCCCATTCCCGGCGCGCGAAGTTGATCACCACCCAGTGCCGGTCGGTAAGCGCGATGCCCTCGCGCTCAGCCAGCAGTTGAGCCAGCTCAGGCGTCCACTGCCGGGCATCGTCCAGATAGCCCTCAGCGTCGAAGCGAACATCGTCAATCGTCATCGTGATCATGATTTATCTCCTTTGGATCAGTTCAAATGTTTTCCGGCCATGCTCATCTGCGTTGGGATGGGCATGGGCCGGCCTTTGAGCAGGAAATTCCAGTACATCCAGCGGAACGCCAGCTTGCCGAAGTGATTGAGCCGCGTCTCCTTGAGCAGCGAGAACGGCCCCACGCCCGGCAGCGGGAACTTGCCTGTGAGCGGCTCCGTGTCGTAGTTGAAATCGATCAGGAAGGCTTTGTCGTAGCCAGACTCGATGAAACAGTTCGAGTGGCCGTCAAACTTCTCGATGGGCGTCAGCCCGTGCATGAAGCGATGCAGATTGTGCGCGAGGACATCCGCTTCAAAATGCGCGACCGAACCGGCTTTGGAGGCGGGCAGGTCGGTGGCATCACCCAAGACCCAGATATTGGGCCAGCGCTTGCTTTGCAGGGTGTGCCGGTCCGTGGGCACAAAGTGAAGCTCATCGCCCATGTTCGAGCGTTCGATGGCCTCCGAACCCATGTGCACGGGAACCGTGATCAACAAGTCGTAGGCGATTTCACGACCATCGTAGGCAGAGAGGGTGTTCCACCGAGCGTCGACTTCGCTGAGGGCGAAATCGGCTTCGAGGTGGATGCCGCGCTCGGCTAACAGGTTGCCCATCACTTCAGACGTTCGCGGTTTGGTGAAGGCGCCGGGCAACGGCGTGCTGTACACAATCTCCGCTTTGTGGCGTAGACCCTTTTCACGGAAATACCAATCGGCCAGGAAGGCAAACTCCAACGGGGCTACCGGGCACTTGATGGGCATCTCGGCGACGTTGATGACCAGCCGGCCCCCAGGCCACAGGCGCAGATGCTCGTCCAGCGCCACTGCGCCTTCAAAGGTGTAAAAGTCAAAGGCCCGGCCACTCGCGTAGGCGTCCACCAGGCCGGGTGTTTCCTCCGGCACGATGCGGCTGCCTGTGGCGATCACGAGCGCGTCGTAGTTGATGGCGCGTGACCCACTCGCCAGCCGCACTCGACTGGCCTCCGGCTCAATCTGCTCCACGTCGCCAAAGATCACCTTCGCTGTATTGGGCAGAAAGTTGCGCTTGGGCTTCATCACATCCTCTGGCGTGTACACGCCGAAGGGGAGGAACAGGAAGCCCGGCTGGTAGTAGTGAGTGGCATCTTTATCCACGACAATGATTTTCCATTCTCGTGGATCAAGCCGGCGGGCCATCTTGTTAGCGACAACTGTGCCGCCGGTGCCCGCGCCGAGGATCAACAGGGTCTTGAGCATGTTTTCTCCTTCATTCGTGAGAGTGTTCATC
>JBQTJD010000659.1:0-8469 GCA_052387475.1 Anaerolineales bacterium
CCATTATCAGTCGTCAGTGAACAGTAAACAGTGAGCAGTCATCAGTCACCGTTCACTGTTTACTGTTTACCGAATTACTTCAATCCCCCCCATCCACGGCTTCAGCACGTCCGGCACGATGATGCTGCCGTCGGCTTGCTGATAGTTCTCCATCACCGCTATGAGGGTGCGCGGCAGGCCGAGGCCCGAGCCGTTGAGCGTGTGCGGGAAAACGGGCTTCGCTCCGTTTTCCGGCCGAAACCTGATCTCCGAGCGCCGCGCCTGCCAGTCGCCGACGTTTGACACCGACGATACCTCCAGCCATTCGTTGCAGCCGGGCGCCCATACTTCCAAATCATACGTCAGCCGCGCCGCGATGCCGATGTCGGCGGTGCACAGTTGCTTTACGCGGTACGTCAACCCGAGTTGCGCGCAGGTCGCTTCGGCGTGAGCGAGCATGCGTTCGTGCTCCGCGTCCGAGTCATCCGGCTGGCAGTAGATGTACATCTCCACTTTATCGAACTGATGTCCGCGCTTGATGCCGCGCACGTCGCGCCCGGCGGCGATCTTCTCGCGGCGGAAGCACGGCGTGTAGGCGCAATAGTGTTTTGGCAAGTCATCGGGGCTGAGGATTTCATCCTTGTGCAAGCCCGTTAACGGGATCTCGGCAGTCGGCACCATCCAGTAATCTTCCTCGGCATCGTGATACAGGTTATCGCGGAACTTCGGCAGTTGCCCCGCGCCAAAAATGATCTCGCCCTTCACCATGAACGGCAGATACATCTCGGTGTAACCCTGGCGGATATGCAGATCGAGCATCCACGCGATGAGGGCGCGTTGCAGCCGCGCGCCTGCGCCTTGCAGCACGTAGAAGCGCGAGCCGGCCAGCTTCGTCCCGCGTTCGAAATCAATTAGGCCGAGCCGCGGGCCGAGGTCCCAATGCGCCAGCGGCGTGAAATCGAACTGCCGCGGCTCGCCGATAGTGCGCAGGATGACGTTGTCGTCTTCGGTGACGCCGACCGGGGTGCGTGGATCGGGCAGGTTGGGCAGCAGCGCCATCAGCGCGGTGAGGTCGGCATCTACCTGCTTCACCTCGCCATCCAGCGCGTCAATGCGGTCGTTGACCGCGCGCTGCTCGGCGATCTTGGTGTTGCGGGCCTCGGCCTCCTTCATCCGCCCGATCTCTTTGCTCACCGCATTGCGCTGCGCCTTCAACCCCTCGACCTCTTTGAGCAGGTCGCGTCGCTTTTGGTCAAGCGCGAGGATGTCATCCACTTTATCCGCGAGCGCCGGGTCTTGCCGGTTGCGGACGCCGGTCTTGACGAGTTCCGGCTGTGTGCGAATGAGATTGATGTCTAACATGACAAACTCCTTCAATGAAAGTGCAAATCAATTTAGAGTTGCGCAGTCCATGTTGCCCTGAGCGCTAACGCGCGGGCCAAGTATGGCTGAGCCTGCTCGCGCGAGGGGCCTCACCCGGCATCGAGAGGCCCTTCGCGCGCGGTTCGCTACCGCGAACGCCGCTCAGGGTGACATTGTGGGTGGGGTGTTTGTTCAACTGAATATCTTCAGTCTTCATTCTTCCGAGCGGACCTGCGCTCGTTGATGATCACCCATACCACGCCGAGCAGGGCGATCGCCAAGAGCGCACAACCTCCCAGTGCGACAATACCAATGAATAAGGCCGACGCTGCCATAGCCACCTCTGTGAGAATCAATACGGCCCCTCATCCATTGCAGGACGAGGGGCCGCTCGTGGTGCCACCTGCTTTTGCCAACATGCGTTGGCCTCAGTGGGTGGGGCTTGCCCCACCCGGACGCGATAACGGGCGAACCCGGCCTCTTTCCTCAAGGGCAACGTTCAAGAGTGGAATTGCGCGGTGGGCCTGCCGCATCGCACCGGCCAGCGGCTCTCTGCAAGGTTACCCGGCAACGTGTCTCTATCGTCGTTGTCTGTGAACTTGCGCCGATTATATCGCCAATCCGAGAAATCTGTTCATCCTGATGACGACTCGCGGATCGTCCAGCCGCTGGCCTCCAGCACGCCGCGCACATCACTTTTCAGCGACGCATCGGCTGCGTAGGCGTTGGTTTCCACGAAGCGCGCCACGCGCTCAACATAGTCAAACGCAACCTCCAGCAGATAACCGGTGATGGCTGTGGGCGCGACGACGAGTTTGTAGCCGGTCGCTTGCACGACGTACGATTTTTCCGGCGTGTTGAGGGCCAGCACTTTTGCGCGGATGTCGTCGGCGTCGATGGGCGTGGCCGGGCCGGGGAGATTCTCCAGCACGGCCGGTTCGGCAGGGACGGCTGGTTCCGGCGGGACCGCACTCACAAACGGAGCCGGTTCGCCTGACATCGCAAATGGCGAAGGCGTCGCCGATAGTGTGCTCTCCATGCTGGAGGCGGTCATGCTTGGCAGGGAAGTGGCATCTACTTCGGCGCTCTTCTGCCGGTTGCGGAAGAAAAAGAACGCCCCCGCTCCGCCGCCGATGAGGACGAGACAGCAGCAACACAAAAACAGAGTTGTACCAATCAATACAGGCAAGGCATCGCGCAAATCAGAGTCCATGGTTTACTCCTCGCGGGTCCGCAAGTGTGGGAACAGAATCACTTCACGGATGGTGGCTTTATCGGTGAACAGCATCGTCAGCCGGTCAACGCCCATGCCAAAGCCGCCGGCGGGCGGCATGCCGTAGCGCATGGCGCGCAAATAATCTTCATCCAGCGGATGCTGGTCTTCTGAATCAGCCGCATAGGCGCGACCCATCTCCACAAAGCGCGCTTCTTGGTCGAGCGGGTCATTCAATTCAGTGAAGGCGTTACACAGTTCAAAGCCGGCCAGATACCCCTCAAAGCGCTCGACGACGTTGGGGTTGCCGGGCCGGGCCTTGGCCAACGGTGAAATGTCGCGCGGGTAATCCACAATGAAGGTCGGCTGTTGTAGATGCTCTTCGACGAAATCGCCCAGCAGCTTCTCGATCAATTTGCCGCGCGTCGAGTCGGGCGCGGCGCCGATGCTTTTGGCCTGCATCGCGGTCAGCAATTCCTCCGCCGTCGGGTGCGCGTCGATATCGATGCCGCTGAACTCCGCAATCGCTTCGGCCAGCGGGATGCGCGGCCAGCCGGGGTTGAGATTGATCGTCACGCCTTGATATGTGATCGTGCGCGAACCAATCACTTCATCGGCCACGAAAGCAATCATGTCCTCGGTCAGCCGCATCACTTGTTCGTAATCGGCATAGGCCCAGTAAAACTCCAATTGTGTGAACTCCGGGTTGTGCTTGTAACTCACACCCTCGTTGCGAAAATCACGCCCAATCTCATACACACGCTCGAGGTTGCCGACGAGCAAACGTTTGAGATACAGCTCGAATGAAATCCGCAAATACAACTCCTGTTTGAGTTGATTGTGATGCGTGGTGAACGGCTTCGCGGCCGCACCGCCGTACAGCGGTTGCAGCACGGGCGTCTCCACTTCGAGAAAGCCGTTGCCATCCAGAAAGTTGCGAAGGGCCGAAGAGATTTTTGCGCGCAGCCGGAAGATATCGCGCACTTCGGCGTTCACGGCCAGATCGGCGTAGCGTTCACGATAGCGCGCCTCGGGGTTGTCGAAGGCCGAGTGCACGCGCTTCTCGCCATCCACCACTTCTTCCTTGGCAGCGGGTAGCGGGCTGACGGCCTTCGCCAGCATGTGAAAGTCCTTCACCCACAGGGTCACTTCGCCCGACTTGGTCGTGAATAATCCGCCGGAGGCCTGCACGAAATCACCGAGATCAAAACACTCGACGAAGAGTTGATATTTCTCCGGCCCCAAATCATTGGTGCGAAAGTAGAGTTGCAAACGGCCTGCGCCATCTTCGAGGTGGGCGAAGGCCGACTTGCCCATGACGCGAATGGCTTTGAGACGCCCGGTGACGGTGTACTCACCCTCGGCGATATGCGGGTCAGCGGGAGGCCGATTGGCGTAGGCGGTTAACGCTTCGGCGGAGGTGTGGGTGCGTTCCGCGCGGGTCGGGTACGGCTCCATGCCCGCCGCCCGCAAGCGCTCAAGTTTCGCCAGACGGATTTTTTCCAGTTCAGTATAGTCACGCATGTGGGCTGAAAGGCTCCGAAATTCGCGCCATTATATCAACGGATTGAGCGGATTCTTGAAGATTGAACGGAGAGCACTGGTTCAATCCGTTGAATTCTTCGCCCAATCCGGTCAATCCGTTGCACAAAAAAGCCCCGCGTGCGACGGAAGCCACGCGGGGCAAAGAGCCACTGCCGATCGCCGCTTCAGTCGCGGCGGATCTTGACGATACGATAAGCGATGGCGCCGTCGGGGGCATTCACCGTCACTTCATCGCCGGCGCGGCGCCCGAGCAGCGCCCGCCCCAACGGGCTTTCGTTGGAGATGCGGCCTTCGCGCGGGTTGGCTTCGGCGGCGCCGACCAGCATGTACTCATCACTGCCACCACCGACTTCCTTCACCGTCACCCGGCTGCCGAGGTTGACCATGTCGCTGGAGCCGCGCTCTTCGATGATGACGGCGTTCGACAGCATAATCTCCAGTTGCAGGATGCGGCCTTCCACAAAAGCCTGTTCATTTTTGGCGTCTTCGTACTCGGCGTTTTCGATCAGTTCGCCGTCTTCCTGCGCGTTGTGCAACCGTGCGGCCACTTGCGCCCGGCGTGTGGTGCGGAGAAATTCCAATTCTTCTTCAAGTTTCTTCAACCCGTCGCGGGTGAGAAACGTCTGTTCACTGCTCATAAGTTGCCTCGTGTAAGGGAAAAGAAAAACTGAGAGGAGTTCTCTCAGTCAAGCTGTTCCTGACGCACCGCATCGTAGCAGAGCGATAGAAATTTGTAAAGGATTGGAACGAATGTCCGACCAAGTTTAGACTCAGGCGGCCCGCCACAGACGCGCCGCCAACCCAGAGTCGGAACGTTGGGCAAAGTCACGTAAGGCGGCTCGCATCGCAGCCTCATCCGGCCAAAATGTGCTGACCTGTGACTGATAAGCCGCCGTAGCCTGGCACTGCGCTTCCAGGGCGGCTTCATCAAACGAGCGCCATTCCGCACGCAGGCCGCGCGCCAACCCGCCCCAGGCCTCTGCGTCGGAGGCGCGTCCGGCGTAGGGATAGTCCTCGTAGTAGTGAAGTGACAAACCGCTGAGTTCCGCTGCGCGCCGTGTGAACTGATGATCCACATGCTGCCCGATGGTCAACGGCGCATACAGTTGTGTGGCGCGTACGATGCGGCGCAGGTCCGAAATGGATTGAGCCACTTGCCTGGCCAACCCATGTTCCGCCGGATGCCATTCGCCAAACAGGGCAGCTTCAGAAGCGTACAACGGCGCACCATCGGACGGGTGGCGGCGGTAGATGCAGTCTGGCACGCTGAGGTGAAGATGGCTGGCCCCCAACACTTGCAGCGCGGCGATATCTTCGGCGCGACGAATGGCAACCGCATTGGCCGACGTCTGCCAGCGGGCGTGTAACGACTCGGCAAAGGGCGAGAGGCCCTGGGCCGGCGCATCGCCCGCGCATACGGTGAGGACGATGACCCGATCACCGCCACGTGTTTGCGTGTGGATGAGCGCGCCACACGACAACACGACATCATCAAGATGCGGAGAGAGATACAGGTGAGCAGTCATGGAGTCAGTCTATCAAACGTCGGGCGGCGTTGCGTTTCGGGCTTAGCATAGACGCAGTGAGTTACCGCCCGATTTCCGGCCGGTCACGTCTGGGTTACCGTTGGCGCGCGCGACTAATTTTCGTTGACGCTCAATTTTGCGCGTGTTAGAATGCCGCTCGGTTGGGCCGTTAGCTCAATGGCAGAGCAGGTGCCTTTTAAGCACTTGGTTGGGGGTTCGAGTCCCTCACGGCTCACTGGAAAAAGCCTGGTTTTTTTGCCAGGCTCTTTCTTTTGCTCACCAAAGTAGGACTAATACCCCGCAATCGTCAACGTATTGGCCTGAGCATGATTGAGCGTGTTCTCGACTGCCTGATGCACGATGCGAAAAACGTGTTGCTCGACCAATGCCGGATATCGAGCTGTTTCAGTTTCCGAGGCGACTGCAACGGTTTCACCGGTCACGGTCTGCACTTGCTCAGTCAACTGCACGACCTGAGTGCGATCTTGTTCATTGGCCGCCGTCACATGTCAGGGCAATAAGTGCAGAACACGCTCTAGCGCGGGCATTACCTGCCGCTGCTTCACTGACACAACAAGGACTCCTGATGGCCATCCGCTCGCTCCACCCCTCTCACCGATTTGGGGCCGCGCCCGACACCCTGATCGCCAAGCGCGGCGAGGGCGCTGTAGTATCATTGCCAAAGCGAGGTCACAGCATGGGTGAACTTATTGAAGAACAGTAGACGATGGTGGTCGCGTTTATCCAGCTCTTGCGTCACGTGTCGTGACCCCATAAGACAAGACTTCTGTAGCATTTCCAAGAGGATTCCTCATGGCCATCCGCCCGCTCGACACCTCTCACGTTTCCTCCGTTTGGGGCCGCGCCGTGCCCGATATGCTCGTCGCCGAGCGCGGCGAGGGCGCGTATCTGTACACCGTGGATGGGCGCAAGTTTTTGGATTTCACCTGCGGCATCGGCGTCACCAACACCGGGCACGCGCACCCGCGCATCGTGCAGGCCATCGCCGAGCAAGCCGGCAAAATCATCCACAGCCAGGCCAACATCGCCTACCATCTACCCATGCTGCAACTGGTCGAGGAGTTGCTGCCCATCGTGCCGCAGCCGCTGTCGTCGTTCTACTTCTCCAACTCGGGCGCGGAGATCACCGAGGGCGCGATCAAGCTCGCCAAGCAGGCCACCGGTCGACCCAACGTCATCGTCTTCAGTGGCTCATTCCACGGGCGCACCCATCTGACGATGAGCATGACGACGAGCAAGACCATCTATCGCGCGGGCTATCAGCCGCTGGTGCCCGGTATCTACGTCGCGCCGTATCCGTACGCGTACAAGTTCGGTTGGGATGAGGACACGACGACCGATTTCTGTCTCAAAGAGTTGAAGTATCTGCTCAAATCGCAGACCGCGCCACAGGAGACCGCCGCGCTCATCATCGAGCCGGTGCTGGGCGAGGGCGGCTACGTCGTGCCGCCGGCCCGCTTCATGCAGGAGCTGCGCGAGCTGTGCAGCCATCACGGCATCCTGCTCATCGCCGACGAAGTGCAGTCCGGCTTTGGCCGCACCGGGCGCTGGTTCGGCATCGAGCACTTCGGCGTCACGCCCGACATCATGACGATGGCGAAGGGCATCGCCTCCGGCCTGCCGCTCTCCGGTCTGTGCGCCAGCCCCGAGCTGATGGCGAAGTGGCCGCCGGGTTCGCACGGCGGCACCTTCGGCGGGAACGCGGTGGCGTGCGCGGCCGGCGTGGCGACGATTCAGGCCATGCGCGACGAAGACATGCTCGACAATGCAGAGAAGCAAGGCCATACGTTGCGCGTCGGGCTGCGGCATTTGCAGGAGGATTATCCCGAGATCGGTGACGTGCGCGGCGTGGGGCTGATGATCGCGACCGAGTTCACGACCTCCGGCAACGAGCCGTGGCCCGAACGCGCCAAGGCGACGACCAAGGCCGCGCTGGCCGAGGGACTGCTGCTGCTGACCTGCGGCACCTACGACAACATCATCCGTTGGATTCCGCCGCTCATTGTGAGCGAAACGCAAGTGAAAGACGCGCTTGGGATGTTTGAGCGAGCATTGAAGAAAGTCAGCAGTTAGCAGTGAATGGTCAACAGTCAACACTGTTGACCGTTCACTGTTGACCGCCCACTGAAGTGGAGGCGCTGTGTTTCAAACGGCTATCTCAATACGATGGAGAGTCGTGTTGCTGCTGGCCGCGCTGGGCATGGGGATCGTGATCGCCGGTCTTGGCGGCGTGGGGTGGTGGGCGCTGCGCTGCGATATGCGCGACTATCTCGACCGCGCCGCGCGTTCGCCCCTCAACGCCGCTGAGCAACATCTGTTTGCGTGCGGCTACCTCTGGCACAGCGCCGACGCCGGGCAGACGTGGCTGCGCGCCGGGTCGCGCGGCCTGCCCTTCCTCACGCGGGACGGATATATCGCTGTGGATCGGCAGCCGGGCACGCTCTACCTCGGCCTGCTCATCAACACCCAAAGCTCGATCTATTGTTGGGATTGCGCGTGGAAGTTCAGCCGGCCGGCCGTGTACGTGAGCACGGATAGCGGGCAAACGTGGAGCTTCGCCTACAAATTTCGGCGCGGCTTAGCCAACAACAACGACTTTCTCGGCCTGTTCACCGACCCGGGCGAAAGCGGCAGCGTGTGGGCGCTGGTGAAGAATGAGGATGAGATCGGTTACTACGGCAGCCGCACTGCCGGGCAGAGCTTCAGCCGCGTCTGTTTGGAGTATTACTTCGTCGGCTCGGGCGGCTGCGAATTCCCCATCGCCAGCATTCAGCAATTGATACTCCCTCAACTCGTCACCGACTCCGGCGTGGAATAGATAGT
>JBQTJD010000660.1:0-6456 GCA_052387475.1 Anaerolineales bacterium
CGGCAGGCCAAAGCCCTCGAACACCGATGGATAGGCAAACACTTCGGCGCAGTTGATGAGCGCGGGCAGATCGGCTTCGGGCACGTAGCCGGTGAGTGTCACATGCGGCTCGAGGCTCAACGCCCGCAGCCGCGCGAAAAAATCTTTATACAACCAGCCCTTGCCGCCCGCGATCACCAGCCCCACATCGGGCAATGAGCGCCGCAGCACAGCATACGCTTCGAGCAACGTGTTGAGATTCTTGCGTGGCTCGATGGTGCCGACGTATAGGATGAAGCGTGGAGGAAGTTTATACTGCCGGCGGACGACTTCAAGTTGCGCAGTGTCGGTCATGGGTTGAAAATGCGGCTCCACCCCTTCGGGGATCACGACGATTTTTTCGGCAAGATCGTGGTCGCGCGTAAAACGCGCTCCTACGGGTTGATAGAAGCGGAGTGCGTCGCGGCGCGTGTTCTCGCTGACGCAGATGATGCGGTCGGCGCGGCCAAGAAAACGCGGCATCATCAGCGAAAGGTACAGACGGTTTTGCAGAAGGTGGTGCTGTGGAAACAGCAGATAGGCCGTGTCGTGCAAGGTGAACACACTGCGCGCGCCGGGGATGACGGGCAGCAGATGTTCGGTGGCGTGGAAGACAGTGACATTGGGAAAGGTGGCCCGCAGACTCGGCCCGCCGATGTAGCTGATGGCGGCCCGCAGCCGCCAACGTTTGCGCGGCAAATTCGCCGTGAGGGTGGGCAGGTCGCGCAGCGGCGAGGGCAATTGATTCTCGCGCGGATCGTTTACAAACGCGGTGAGCGGCACACCAAGTTCAAGCAGCGCCTGTGCCAGACTGGCCGCGTAGCGCCCGAGGCCGGCGCGTTCATGCGCGGCAGCGGAGAGATCAAAACAGATACTCATCGCAATATCTCTCGATACAGCGCCAGCATTTGTTGAGCCATTGCCCGCGCCGAAAACTGTTGTGCGATAGCGCGCGCCGTGACAGCCCAATTTGCCCGTGTGGCTGTATCCAAATCCAGCGCGGCGTTTACTGCACGGGCCAACGGCTCCGGCGCGGCGGGCGGCACAAACTGCAATTCGGGACGCGCGCCGGTGATGGCTTCAACTTCAGCCGCGCCGCCTACTTGCGTGGCAACCACGGGCAGACCGGCGGCCAGCGCCTCCACAATCACCACCGCAAAGCCCTCGCCCAGCGAGGGTAACACAAACACATCGCTTGCCATGAGTAGGCGCGGCACATCGGCGCGGTGGCCGAGCACGCTAAACTTGACCGCCAGCCCGAGCTGGGCGATGTACGTGTGAAGTGACTCGGCCTCATCCGCCGGGCCAACGAATAGGAAGTGCGCGCGTGGATGACGGGCAAGGATGGCCGGCGCGGCTTCGATGAGATAACGGTGCCCTTTGTTAGCCGAGAGACGCGCGACGACGGCAATCAATTGCTGGCCGACAGGCAGCCCAAGTTCCGCCCGTACCGACTCGCGCGCTATCGGATCGAATGTCTCATACGCGCTCAAGTCCGCCCCGCTGCGCACGACGCGCACAGCATCCGGCGGCAGATGATAGTGCCGGGTCAGCATCGTCGCATTCTCGGCGGAGACAGCCACCACACAGGCCGCGCCGCGCCTCGACCAGCGGAAGAGCGCGGGCAAACTCCACGTCACCGCTCGCGGCACGACAATGTCGTGGATCGGCGTTGCGCGGTGCTCGACACAAATCAACGGCGTAGACCGCCCGCCCAGGGCAAAACCGCAGGCAATGCCCAGCCGGCTGCCTGGATGATTTGAATTGAGATGCACAATGTCGTGTTCATCGGCGAGTTGCTGTAATCGGCGTAACGTAGCCGGAAGGGCGAGCGCGCGATCAAAATTGACGGTGATGATGTCGGCCAGCGGATCGAGCGTACGGTGAAACTCTGCAAGTGTCAGGTGCTCGTCCAGCGCCACCGTGAACGCGCACTCACCGGCCAATTCGTTGAGGAGGCGCTGAACGTAGAGTTCCGCGCCGCCGACCGTGCGCGCCGTCATCACCACCAAAACCTTCATGCGCCGCTCACACAGCGCAGCATCAACCGATAGCCCAGCGCCGTCCAGCCTAGCCGCGTCGCCAGTTGGTCGAACGGGCGACGCAACGGCGCGATGTCCCAGCCGGGCACGAATTTATACGCGAACTCCGCCAGGTATGGCAACACCTCGGTACAGGCTGTGGCCGTCACCCGCAGGCCGCCCGCGCGCAGAATGGCATAGATGTCGCTAAAACTAAACACCGTATCAATCGGTTGCTCGGTGCGCAGCGGGTGTTCGTGCGGCAGGAAGCCGCGCGCCGGTTTGAAGTGCGGGGCCACGTGTTCGGCGAGCGGCGAAAACGGCAACCACGCGGAGCCGTTCGGCACACTGAGGATGAAGACCCCGCCGGGCCGCAACCACTGACTCAGATGCCGCAACACCTGCGCCGGGTCTTTTAAGTGTTCCAGCACTTCGGTCACGAGAATCATATCCGCGCATTGAGGCGGGAACGGGAGCGGGGCGGTGAGGCTGCCCACGCGCACCTCCGCCTGTGAGCCGAGACGGCGCTGCGCAGCTGCCACGCGCGACGATGCCAGTTCGAGGCCGAGCAGTTTGGCCTCCGGGTTGCGGCGTTGCACGGCGGCCAGCAACTCGCCCGCGCCGCATCCGGCATCCAGCACCGTCGCCGCACCGTGATTGGCGTGGGGAGAACGCGCAACATTAGTTGCGGCGCGCAGCGGTTCTCCAGCGGCGGGCCTGCCGCTCGCGTCCACCTCGCCGGCAAACTCCGCCACCGCCGCATAGAAGTAAGGGCGCATTGAGAACTCGCCGCCCAGTTTCTCGTAGCGAGCAGTGATTTCCGAGTCGCTCAACTCATGGCCGGTCTTGATCATGCGTTTGGTTTTTCCCCCCACACCACCAGGTTGAGCGTGTCATCGGGATCGTAGAACGCCGCATCGAGCGCCGCGCACAGCAGGTTAACGGGCGTGCCGAGGGCGACGCTCAGCACACGGCTCAATCCCCAATGCAAGGAACCGCGCGGATGGCGGCGCTCCCACAACCAGTTGTTCACCGTCTGCCCGACCAGCCGCCACACTCCACCCTGTGCTTCGCATGTCAGTGCGCGCAAACCTGCCCGTGTGAGCAGGTGCGCCAACCCGTAGCGCGTGAAACGATAATAGTCGTGCGGCTTTTCATGCAAGCGCCACGCTTGCGGCGCCGAGAGCAGGAGTCGTCCGCCGGGCCTCAATACCCGCGCGATTTCCTCCACCACGCGCCACGGCTCCGGCACATGCTCGATGACCTGTGTGCACAGCACGCCATCAAAAGTCTCCGCCGCGAACGCAAGCGCCTCGGCGACGCTCACGACAGCGGCGTCGCTAGTGGTGTCGATGTCACAACCAAGATACTGCGTCATCCCGGTGAGGTGCGAGCGGTAGGGGCTGTTGCCACAACCGAGGTCGAGCACACGGCCGGTGAGGTGCGGCAGATGCCGGGCCAGGTCGCGTTGCAGTGCGCTCGCGACGAGATAATCCACCGCCCACCAGTGGAGGGCCAGTGACGATTTGCGCCGCAGTTCGGTGGCTCGCGTCATCGACCCTCTATTGTGCTAAGGCGACGCCATACGCCGAGCAGCGTGGCAGCCAACTGTTCCACCGTGTAGCGGGCCTGCACGCGCGTGTACCCGCGTTCCGCTAATTCGGCGCGCAGCCGAGGCTGTAGCTCCAATTCATCGAGCACAGCTGCCAACGCCAGCGCATCGCCTTCGGGAAAGATACGGCCCGCATCGCCAATCACTTCCGGGATAGCGCCGGACGCCGAGCCGATCACCGGCACACGGCAGCCCATCGCCTCGATCAGCACGCGGCCGAATTGCTCTTTCCAGTGAGCGGTGGTGAGTGAGGGCAGGACGAGCGTATCCATAGCGTTGATGTATTCTGGCACGGCGGCGTAATCGGCTGCGCCCACGAAGCGGCAGCGGTCAGCCAGGCCAAGCGACTGCGCGCGCGCTTGCAGCGCCGTCGCCATCGGCCCATCTCCGACAATCATAGCCTGCATCGGTTGACGCGCGAGCGCCAGCGCCTCCAACAATACCGTGACACCTTTCTCCGCTGACAGCCGCCCGACGTAGCCAACGGTAAAACTGCTGAGGCCCAATCGCATGCTCAATGCCTGGGCCGAATGTGGTCGGAAGAGGCGCGTATCCACCCCCATCATCGGTGCGACGTCGGCGCCGCGGGCGTAACCGGCAGAGCGCAAAAGCTGTACGGCCTCGGTGTTGCCGCATACAAAGTGAGTGGCGGCCCGTAACGTCAGCCCGCTCAACGCACGCACCCAGAACGACCGGGGCCGGGCAAGGTTTTGCCACGAATAAAGAACGAGCGGCGCGCCCGGCGCAATGAGTTGCCGTGTCAACGCCACGACAGCCGTCATCACACTTTCGGGCTCCTACTCACACTTGATGAGATCGGGCACGAAGTCATGCGCGGCCAACGCGGTGGGCCAGTGGAAGTGCCGGTGTGGATCATCCATCTGCCCGAGCGAGGGGCGAGCGGCGACGCGCACACGATACGACCGCCGCCCGTCCTCCGAAGGATACCGGCCGCTGGCCCGCCCGCCTGCCGGATGCAACACATGCAACAGTTCCACCTCGGGCGCGTTCGCCAACAGCTCCAGCTTGCGATGCTGCGAGTCATTTTGATAACCGGCGATAAAGAGGACGCGCATCACGGCAGTGTTTGATAGAACGCTTCGAGCTGATCGATGAGCGTGGGCCAGTTGAAATGAAGTTCGGCGGTGCGCCGCGCCGCCTCGCCCAACCGGGCACAGCCAGCCGGGTCGTCCAGCAGGGACCGCAAAGCATCGGCAAACGCCTCATCACTGGCAAGCTTACCCACCGCGTGCGTTTCGAATATCACCTTGACATCCCCAACCGGGCTGGCGACGATGGGTCGGCCAGCGGCCATGTAATCGAGTAACTTATTGGGCAACCGCCCCCGATTGGCCGGTGTATCCGTCATCGGTAAACACATCACATCCGCGCAGGCGAGATAGACACTGACTTCATTGTCGGCGATAAAGCCCGTTTGCCAAATGCGTTCCGCCACTCCGAACTGCTGCGCCAACGCCCGAACCGCTGGCAACGCCGCGCCGATGATCATCAAGCGCACGTCGCCGAGGGATTGCATCGCCGCCAACACGATTTCGAGATCACCTTGCCCCGCGCCGATGAACCCGATGAGGCGCTGATCGAGCGGCACGCCGAGCCGTTGACGTGCTTCGGCCCGCGCCAGCGGCTGGATGCGATCCAGCGCTGCGCCGGTGGGGAGATACAGTACCCGCCGGCAGCCGAGGTCACGCGCGCGGTTCTCCAGCACGCGACTGATGGTCACCACGCCCTCCGCCCAAAGTTTGGAGCGTGGCTCCCACCAGGCCTCGAAGCGACGGATGAGCGGGAAGCGCGCGGGGCCGGTGTCGTTGCGGCTGCCCGGCCCCGTCCACCAATCTGCCCAATCGGCCACCAGCCGCGCGCCGCGCAATCGCCCGCCGAGGAAACCGGCGAAGGTGGCATTGGGTTTGTGATCGAACAGGTGGATGAGGTCATAATAGTGTGCGAGCGAGTGCGCGTTGCGGAGGAGAAGATCAAGCGGCCCATACCCTTCGGCGCTGTTGCCGAGTGCGAGGTTGGGCATTTCCCCGATGCGGACTCCGTTGGCCGTTGACCATTCGGCGCGCCAGCGGCGCGTGCGCGACACGCACAGCACCGTCACCGCATGGCCGCGCGCGGCCAGTTGCTCGGCCATGGGCATGGCGCGGTAGTACGTGCCGTTGTGGCGATAGTTGTGGTTGAGGTAGAGCAGGCGCATGCCTGGGCTAGCTGCCTAACTTGAACATGCTCTCGAGCCGCGAGACGATGAGATCGAGCGCGACTTCATTCTGCCCGCCCTCGGGAAGGATGATGTCGGCAAAGCGCTTGCTCGGCTCCACAAATTCCAGATGCATAGGCCGCACGGTCGAGAGATATTGCTGCACGACGGACTCCAGCGTGCGCCCACGTTCGGTGAGGTCGCGCTGCAAGCGGCGGATGAGGCGCAGGTCGGCGTCCGTGTCCACAAAAATCTTCACGTCGAACAGTTTGCGGAGTTGCGGGTCAGCGAAGATCAAAATGCCTTCCACAAGGATCACGGGCTGCGGCACCACAAGCGTGGTCTGGTCGGTGCGCCGGTACGCGGCGAAGTCGTACACCGGCAGCGAGACCGCTTGCTGGTGTTTGAGTTGCTGGATGTGCGCGATCATCAACTCGGTATCGAGTGCGTCCGGATGATCCCAATTGATGGCGTCGCGGCGTTCGTGCGGGAAGTCGGTGAAGTCGCGATAATACGCATCATGCGGCAGGTATGCGATGCGCGCCGCGCCGATGCGTTCTAGGATGGCGCGCGCGACGGTGGTTTTGCCG
>JBQTJD010000661.1:0-2016 GCA_052387475.1 Anaerolineales bacterium
ATAAACATGCGGACCCGGGTGATGTTGATACCATTTGGATCAAGCCTGTAGAAAAGAGTGGAAGGGTAAAGTTGTTACTGAGGTTTATTAGGCCAAGCCGCTGCTCAGTTCTCCTAGATTTTGACATACTTGAGCAGGGAGGCCTTGTTGATTGCATAGTCACAACGCAATGTCTCTACCTCCAATGTGGACAGAGGGGTGATCGGTTTGAGACAACAGTCAATGAAGACCGAATTATCGTCGAAGTGCCATCAAAGGGCTTCAGAGAAGTATGGGATGGTCTTCTTCACGGGACATTGGAAAAGGATTTCCAAAAGCGGGGATTCAAAAAGAAAGAAGCGCAGAGTAAGGCTCAAGATGTAGTGACCAAATGGCGTATCATAGCCAGCACGAGGGTGCGACGCACTTGAGATGTAATAGCTGACAAGTTGGTGCGATTTTAAGTGACCCTCTTTGGAATAGCCGTTACAATTCAGTAATATCCCTTCACCAATTCTTCACAACCGCATCAAACACGCGTCACCGCGCGAGAGAGGAGTCAGTGCAATCCATCGCCCTTCGGAGATTGCCATGCTCAAACGACTCTTAGTTTTCTGAACTGTGCTGTTCATCGTCTGCGTGGACACCTTATGTAGTGACGCCCCGATGGGGCGTCTCCCCCAACTTTCCCATCCCGTATGGTTTTGCCTCCGGCTGCGTCTTAATCAACAGAAGAGCGGCGTATCCAATCTCACGCGTCGCTTATGGAGGCAAACATGATAAAGCGACTGTTGATGATGGTGCTCGTGTGTATGGGCGTGCTGTTCACCTTTGCGCCAGGCGGCGCGCGGGCGCAAGATGAGGGCGGCGATGACGACGAATGGATGCGCCTCTGTCGTCGGATTCTGGCCAGTGGACACCTGCCCGCTCGCTGCCGTGAGAAGCTGGCTGATGAATCTTGGGAACATTACTGTCGTCGCGTGTATGGGACCGATGCGTGGACTCGTCGGTGTGCGCCGCAGCGCCCGGATGAAGACCTCGCGCATTATTGCCGCCGCGTGTACGGAACGGACGAGTGGACGCGCCGCTGCGCTCAGCCCACGCCCACCTTCGACCCGATTGAGTATTGCCGTCGCATTTACGGCACCGATGAATGGACTCGCCGTTGCCTAAATCTCGTACCAACCCGCACGCCCAGCGTTGCGCCGCCGACGCGCGAGCCTCACCGTGAAGCCACCGCCGTACCGGTGACCGAAGTCGCGCCGCAACCGACACATCGCCCCGCCGAGCCGATAAGCGAAGCGACGGCCACACCGGGCCGTGGCCGCCCGTAGGGGCAACCCTTGTGGTTGCCTGACTGTGAAGATCCGATTGAACCGAAGTATCATCCCCGCCGGTGGCGCGCACCCAGGCGCCACCGGCGCTGCCATGCTGACTGACGAACAGATTCTGCTCAAGCGCGTGCGGGCCAACGACGCCGACGCCATCGGCGCGCTGTACGATCAATATGCGCCCGCGATTTATGCTTACGTCTACCGCCGCGTCGGCGAGCAGCGGCTGGCGGAGGATTTGACCGCCGATGTGTTCGTGCGCGCGCTCGAGGCCCTGCGCAAGAATCAATTCGCGCACACTGCGCTCAGCGCCTGGCTGTACAGGCTCGCGCACAACCGGGTGATTGACCACTATCGCCGCCAACGCCCGCAGGCTGAACTGGACGAGCGGCATCCCGGGCCGGATGACGTGTCCGAGATCACGCAGCGCCGCACGCTGCAACACACCGTGCGTATGGCGCTGCGTGATCTCACTGAGGATCAACAGCATGTGCTGGTGCTGCGCTTTGGCGAGGGGAAGACCGCTATGGAGACCGCACGACTATTGAACAAGACGGAAGAAGCCGTGCGCGCGCTGCAACATCGCTCGCTCGCCGCCCTCCTCCGTTTGCTGGAGGGAATATGACCGAACATGATTTTGATTTGGCGCTCGATCAGGCGCTGCACCTGCGGGCTGCGGGATTGAGTATCGATGAGTGTCTCGCGC
>JBQTJD010000662.1:0-1926 GCA_052387475.1 Anaerolineales bacterium
CGGCGAAACGCTAGGCGTTTCGCTGGCCAGCGGTGCGGTGAGCGTTTGGCACGCGAGCGAGACGGCCATGAGTATGATTGCGGGAATAGGAAATTTCACGCCAGGTATGTGAACACGGACTGATGCGGATTGTGTTTGTCCGTGTCCCATCTCATTCATCAAACAGATACGTGGCCTCACCGTAAAAGCGCACATCGCGCTGGGCGAATTTGCGCTGCATCCAGTCTTGCAGGCGCGCGTTCTTGGCGTCGAGCGGGTCGGCGGAGCGCAGTTCGCTGAGCGGGAAGTTGGTGCGGAGCACGCGGCCCTGAATCAAATGCCGCGTCAGGCCGGGCGGCAGCAGCTCACCGTCGCGGGCCAGTGCCAGCACCTCGGCCGGGTCGTAATTGGGGAAGATGACGAGCGCGATCACATCCGGATGAATGGCGCGCACTTCCTCCAAATCGTCGGCGGTGACGCGGTTGAGCTTGCCGTTGGTTTTGTACGTGTCCACCAATTCGTTGAGCGCGCGGTTCTGATCGTGCAACCTGGGGGTGGCGCTGCGGATGGCGGCGACTGCGCCGTTGCTCAACTGCACATAGGCCACGAAATCGCGGCGGGCGATGCCAGCGCGCGCATCAAACAAATCCACCGAGTGCACCTCGCCGCTCGGCAGGCGCTCGACGGCGCTGATGAAACGGGCCAAATCCATCTGCGTGATGGCGTGATGCCAGGTGGTGAGCGTGACGTGGGGCGGGCGATACGGTGCGACCTGCGTCAGGATGTGCGGATACCCAAGTTCGTGCAGTGCCGTGCAGCGGTTCGCGCCATCCAGCACCACGTAATGGTCGGGCTTGCCCTCGAGTGGCGTGACAATGGGCGGGTTCTTGAGGATGCCCTCGGCCTCCAGACGTTTCAACAGCGGACCGGTGCGCTGCGCGTCGTTGTACTCGTGCTCGATGATGCGGTCGAGTGGGATGATGCGGAGGGTGGGGAGATGAGCGGTCATGGGTTACGCAATATGCAATACGAAATACGTGTGGCGTATTCCGTATTGCGTACCTCAATGGCTCGCCAGATAATCCAAAATATCAATCTTCGTTAGGATGCCAACCACGCGCCCACCGTCGAGCATGACGGCGGCGTTGCGGTTGACAAACACGCTCATCAGGCTTTCGAGCGACGCGTCGGGGGCGATGGTGGCGACATCCGTCCGCATCAAATCAGAGATCGGCTCATCGGGGCTGTGCCGGTGCGAGTCAAGCACGAGGTGGTTGAGCAGCTCGACCTCGGTCGCCATGCCGCGCAACTCACCCGCCGGGGTGACAATCGGCACCTGCGAGATGTCGTGTTCCTTCATCTTGGCCACTACGGCGTTGACCGACGCGTCGGGTCGCGCAGTGATGACATCACGGATCTTCTTCGTCGCCAGCACATCGGCGGCGGTCGCGCTCGTCCACGCCGATTCGAGGAAGCCGTTCTCGCGCATCCAATCATCATCGAAGACTTTGCTCAGGTAGCGCGAGCCGCTATCCGGCAGGATGACGACGACCAGCCGCTCCGGCCCGAAGTTGCGGCAATAGCGCAGCGCCCCGGCCACCGCCGCCCCGCACGATCCACCCGCAAACAGGCCCTCTTCGCGCACCAGCCGCCGCGTCGTTAAGAATGTTTCTTTATCGCCCACCTGCAATACTTCGTCCACCACCGAGAGATCGAGCGCCTGCGGCATGAAGTCCTCGCCGATGCCCTCCAACTTATAAGTGCGCGGCTGTGGGTTATCAGGGACGCGGCCCAGCTTGTGCGTCTCGTAAAGGATGGAGCCGTACGGGTCAACGCCGACGATGCGGATTTTTGGATTCTTCTCTTTGAGATAACGGCCCACACCGGTGATGGGGCCGCCAGTGCCCATCCCGATGACGACGTCGGTGACCCGGCCCGCCGTCTGTC
>JBQTJD010000663.1:0-3766 GCA_052387475.1 Anaerolineales bacterium
GTCTGCCCGACACCTCCCGCTGGAGGAGCGGCGGTTTCATCTTCCGCAAGCCGCGCCAGCAGCGCTCGCGCAATCTCGGCGGCCTCGGGGAAGTTGTCAATCCAATCGCGTACCTCTACCCGCGTCATCCGGCGAGCGGCCAACGGCCCGGTCCCGAGGCTGGCAATCTCGGAGGCCTCGCCCGCCAGCAGCCGCACCGTACCCTGCGCCCGGTCACGCAATTCGCACTCGCCTTCGAGGCAGGTCACCGCCAGCCGCCCCGATACCCGATCGAACTCCACACTCATCAGCGAGCCGCGCACTGTGGCCACGCCCGCCGGGGTTTCGACCTCGAATGTGCCCGCGCCAAGCGCCTTCGTCACCTGCACCCATAACTTGCCGGAGTCGAGTTGGATGCGGGTGATCGGGTCGGTTTCCTGCGCCGAGAATTCGAGTAGCTCGAACTCGGTGCTCGCGCCGATGCGGACGATGGAGCCTTCGGAGGTGTCAATGCGCACGCGCGAGTCGGCGCCGGTCTTTGTGCCGCCGCCCGCGTTGAGCGGCTGGCCCTCGGCGGCATCGGCCCACTGCGCCTCTTTTTGGTCACGGGCATCCACGTCGTTTTTGAGTTCGGAGATTTTAGCCGTGCGGGTGACGGCGGTGGATGTGGCCGAGCCGGGCGCGGTGGTCGCCGCACCCGCGCCGGAACCGGTGGGCGCGCCAGTAGTCGCCGCCCCGCCGCAGGCGGCCAGCACGAGTGCCGCAATTGTGAGAGTTGAGAGCGTGAGTCGTCGCAACATGGCATACCTCGCTATCGCAGATTTGGCCCGATTCTCCTTGTAATCTGCGTCATGTGCAACCTGTCTATGGTTGCGGGAATGTCAACTCGCGTTCGGGTAAATGCCACTGGAATTCTGCGGGCAGCGGCTGGCCGGTGGCATGGTTGGGAGTAAGGCTCGGCAGCCCGAGTGTGCCCGCACCAATCGTCGTCACGCGGAAGTTGTCGAAACGGGCGTCGGCCACCGGCGCGTCGTCGTAAGGGGCCATCGCCAGGCCGGTGCGTGTCGGGCCGGTGATCGTGCTATCAAACCACGAGCCAATCGTCACACCGTTGATCTCCAACGTAATCTGGCCGCCGTTGCGTGTGACCTTGAGATGGTTGGTTTGCAGGCCGGGGCGAATAGCGCCGGTCTGCGTCCACGGCGCGATGACGGAGAACGAGCCGTTGCTGTTGCGGCGGAAGAGGGCGTAAATCTGATAAGCCGGATCAATATCCACAAAGTAATATTGGCTGAAGTTTGGCATCAGGCCAAAGAGCAGGCCGATGTCGCTGCTGACCGTCCCATCCCAGCGCATGTCGGCTTCAACGACGTAGTTGTCGCGCTCGCAGGCTGGAGAGCGGAAGAGGAAGAGATACGGCTGTTTGGATTGGATGCGGTACTCGCCGTTGAGATATTGCGCGAGGACGAACTCGCTTTCGCCGGTAGGCCAGCCACTTTGGAAATTGAAGTCATCAAAGAAGTTGGCGCAGTAATTACGAGTGATGCCGGGCAGGAAGACCTGGCGAATAATCAGTGGGTTGTCAAAGTCGTATTCGAAAGCTCCGATGTCGCATCGAGCTACCCCATCGCCGTTGCCATCGAGAGCCCGAAGGCTCCCACGTTGATCCGTTAGCAGTGGGTTGCCCAGATGGTCGTTGCAACCGGACGGATTACCTGCGTCAATAGCCGGGCTATCCGGCATGAGGGTAAAGAAAGCGGGAGTTCCAAACAGCGGGCCAAGCTTTGGATCAACGTTTTGCAAATCACCCGCGGCGGCCACAAAGTTGCAGCCGAGGATATTGCTGACAATATTGTGCCCGGAAGATTGCAGCGTCCCAGAACAAGCGGAGCTTCCGCTGCCAATGGCCGTAAGCACACTATTACTTAAGTAAGTCACGCCACCTGGGCCATTCGTTCGAATACTGATGCCGGAGACAAGTTGGATTGTGCTATTGTTGAGATAAACTGATCCGGAATAGTTGTCTATGCCTCCGCTGGTCGCATCGTCGGTATTTTCCCGAAATGTCGTGTTGCTCAGCACTAAAGTGCCGTTGTTATAGACACTAAATGCTCCCACTCCATTGCTTCTGGTCTGAGCGATTTCGCTGTTGATCAGTGTGAGCGTGCCGCCATAGTTGGTAATATTGTTGCCGCCAACCGCAGCCCCCAATGATGCGTTATCTCTAATCACGGATTCTTTCAGAACTACAGAGGCTGTCTGCCCGATTCGGATTCCACCCCCTCCATACGCTTGCCCGTTCTGAACGACCAATCGCTCACCAACAACCATATACTGAGGTCCAGGCCCAGTGCTAATCATCATGACTAGAGATGCATTGTTGCCATCGAGTGCCGATAGCCCAATGAGTGAGGTAAAACTGTCATTCCATCCGCCAGACAAAGTGATGCTTTTTTCGATCCGAGCGACAGAGTCAATCGTCCCTGTGTATGTCCCCACCGCCACCTTTATCGTATCCCCACTCGCCGCCTTATCAATCGCTGCCTGAATGGTTGCGCATGGGGCGGTGAGCGAGCCGCAGGTGTAATGATAGGTACCACTGTTCGAGACGTACCACGTGCCGGTCTGAGCCTGCGCGGGCTGGGGTGCGGGCGGCACAACGCCGAAGCTGGATAGCACGGTAACGACAAGCACGAGCAAGAGAGGGGGCCTTCGTTTCATGCCGGTTAGCCTTTCGCGGACAAGCTCAACATTGGCTATGGTCGCGAGAAATCAGCGATCAGTTCAATTTCGGGCAAGCGCCATGGGAAATCAGCAGGCAGCGGCTGGCTGGGGTTGGAGACCTGGTTAGGCATGAGGCTGGGGAGGCCCAGCGCGCCGGAACCAATCGTCGTCACGCGGAAGTTGTCGAAGCGCGCGTCAGCCACCGGCGCATCTTCGTACGGGGCCATCGCTAAGCCCGTGCGGGTTGGGCCGGTGATCGTACCGTCAAACCACGAGCCGACATACACGCCGTTAATCTCAAGTGTAATTTGGCCGCCGTTGCGCGTGACCTTGAGGTGGTTGGTCTGCGTGCCGGGGCGGATGGCACCCGTTTGCGCCCACGGAGCGACAAAGGAGAACGTGCCATTGCTATTGCGCCGGAAGATGGCGTACACCTGATAGTTGGTGTCAATCGTGGCGAAGTAGTACTGGCTGAAGTTTGACATCAAACCAAACAGCAGGCCGATGTCGCTGCTGGCCGTTCCATCCCAGCGCATATCGGCCTCAACGACGTAGTTGTCGCGCTCGCAGGCTGGAGAGCGGAAGAGGAAGAGATACGGCTGTTTGGATTGGATGCGGTACTCGCCGTTGAGGTACTGAGCAAGTACGAAGTCGCTTTCGCCGGTGGGCCAACCACTCAGGACGCTGAAGTCGTCAAAGAAGTTGGCGCAGTAGTTGTGAGTTGCTATCGGGAGATAGACCCGTGCGAACGTATCGAATGCGGCACTTGCCGACGCCTTGAATCCGGACCAACTCCCATTTACCGTATTGGTAATCACTTGTCCCCATGCTTGCGGATCAACTACAGCCGAATAGGTAATTGTTGTCAAAGGGTTATCGGCCACTGTTCCTGTCCATGTGACAACCCCATTGCTTACGATTACTGCACCATTGTTTGTCACTGCGGAGTCAGATACATATGTGAGCAGGCTTGGCAATACATCCGAGACAGTGACACTGGATAAGAGATAACCGGCTGATGCCGGCTGAAGTTGAACCGAGTAGGTTACAGGGTTTCCAGGCA
>JBQTJD010000664.1:0-2631 GCA_052387475.1 Anaerolineales bacterium
GTCGCGAAGCGGATGTCGGTCGTCGGCTGCCCGCCAGCATCGGGCGCGGCGGCAAACTCATCCGTCACGCCATCGTGCAAAAAGACGTGCAAGTGCGCGGGCTTCACCACCTCATCGGCCGTCTGCGCCAGCGCGTGCGTGATTTCGTACAGACCGGCGGCCTGCGTCAACACACGGCCAAACTGCTCGAGCTGCCGTGTGTAGGTGCGTGAGCCTTGAAAGAACGCTTTCTCAATCCAGCGTTGCAGGCGCTCGCGCACCGGATTGAAGACAAAGACCAGCACGAGCACCAGCACTGTGACGGCCAGCGGGTCGCTAGCGTTGATGGCGGTGCCGAGCAGGAGACTGAGTCCGCTTAGCACCAATCCATACCCGGCCAGCGTCAACGCGCCGATGAGGGTGAAGGTGAGCGCGCGGCCCAGCATCACATCCGTATCGAGCAAGCGATGGCGCACGATGGTATAGGCCACCGCCGCCGGGAACAGGATGAGGGGAGTGATGAAGTACAGGCTGTTGAAATACCACGGCTGCGGCGTGGCCTGCGTCGTCACCCACCACAGCAACGGCGCAAAGCCGAGCAGCATACCGGCGAAAATGATGCCGCTCTGCGAACGCACGATGGGCGACTCGTTCCGCAGCCAGCGATACAGCATCATCAACATCAGAAACACCATACCGAAGCCAACAAAGAAAAACTCCAGCCGCCAGCCCCAGACGTAGGCGTACGGGTGCACGCCGGGTGCATACACCGTGTACAGCGCATATGCGGCCAGCAACATCGCCGGCACAAAGGTCAACAAACGTAACAGTGGCCGACGTGCGAGTGGGGTGGCAAGGCGCGGGAACACCAGCCCGAGCACAATCGCCGAGGCGCCGACGTTCGCAATGGCAATCGTCCACGCCCACGTGAACACATGCGTCGTATAAAAATCGAAAATCGCGCCGAGGATCACCCCGGCCAGCGCGCAGGTCAGCGCGAAGGCGCGCCCGGCGCTCTCGTGGCGGCGCAGGCGGAACACCCACAGCCCGATGCCGAGATAGGCCCAGCCCACGACGAAAGGCACGATGAAGAAGCGAATGAGATCGGTAAGCGGGAACTGCGTTAGCGTGATGGAGAACGTCTGCGGTGTGTCATCGGGCGCGAGCGTGCCGAGGGTGACGACCTGGCCGACTTGCTTATCGGAGAGCACAGCCCCTAGCGCGGCGGCGGTTTCCACCGGGACGCCGTCCACCGTTTGCAGGCGGTGTCCTACCGGAACCACGCGGCGCGCTTCCCAGGCCGGGTCGTTCATATCACCGATTCCGTTGAAGGCAAATGGCACTTCCACGAACGCGCCAAGGAACGGCCGCTGCATCCACTGAAGGGCAAGGAGCGGGGCAGCGAGGTTGAACAGGATCGCCAGCACGAGCACGGCCTGCACCATCCACTCCAGCACGCGCTCGACGGTGGCCGTCTGGCCTTCGCCGGTCTCGCGGCGCAATTCGGTTGCCTCGATGGCCTGGGACATGGGGCGATTCTATGCGCTGTCTTAAGACACGGCAAGTAGCAAGCTGGTTGGGGACAGTTAGACAAAGGACGGTGGACGATGGACGAACGACGAAAGTAGCGGCCTTTGCTTCCGTCCGTCGTCGTCCGTCCTCCGTCGATGGGGTATAATCCCGCTCGCAACCCCATCGCGCCTCACCTCTGTCTTCACAGGGTGAGGTCGTTTTGTGTGCGCGGCACAGACAAGCTGTGCTCAGGAAACACTGCCATGAGTGAACGCAAGATTCACGAACGGAAGATTCGCGTCCTCGTCGCCAAGCCCGGGCTGGATGGTCACGACCGGGGCGCCAAAGTCATCGCCCGCGCGCTACGTGACGCCGGCATGGAAGTGATTTACACCGGCCTGCGCCAAACCCCAGAGATGGTGGCAGAGGCCGCATTACACGAAGACGTAGATGTGGTCGGCCTGTCGATCCTCTCCGGTGCGCACATGGCCCTCGTCCCGCGCATCCTTGAACTCATGCGCGCCAATGGGCAGGGCGATGTGCCGCTCTTCCTTGGCGGCATCGTGCCCGACGACGACGTGCCGCAGCTCAAGCAAATCGGCGTGGCCGAGATTTTCGGACCGGGCGCCGGCACGCAGGCGATTATTGAGAAAGTTAAGGCGGTTGCCCGAAAGAGCGACGGGTGACGAGTGGCAGGTGACAGGGGACAGTTAAAGGGCGGAGGCTTTGACGATGAAAGATAAACTTGATGAATACCGTGTGTATCAACTGGCTCGTCAGTTGTTTGATGAGTTTTGGCAGGATGCCGACGTATTGCAACGCGATATACGCGGGCGCGAGCTTGTGAAACAGCAAACGCGCAGTCTCGACTCGATCTGTGCGAATATTGAAGAAGGGTATGGGCGAGGTTTCGGCAAGGAATATCCTCAGTCGTTACGCATCTCGCGCGGTGAGGCCCGCGAAAGCCGTGGGCGCTACGAACGAATGCGCCAGCTTCTTCCAAAAGAAACCGTAGATAAGCGCACCGCGACTCTTGATCAAATCATCGGCGGCTCACGGCAACGATCTCTACGCTTGAGTCCAAACGCCGACCTTGAACGCCCCTTGTCACTCGCCACCCGTCACTTGTCACTTTCATGT
>JBQTJD010000665.1:0-6922 GCA_052387475.1 Anaerolineales bacterium
GAGCGGCTGGCGCATCTCGGCCTGCTCTCCGAGCGGACGCTGTGTGCGCACGTCGTGCAACTGAGCGAGCGCGACATTCAACTGCTGGCGCAGCATCGGGTCTCCATCTCCCACAACCCCGTCAGCAATCTCAAATTGCAGAACGGCGTCGCGCCTATCGGCCAGATGCTGCGGGCTGGGGTGAACGTCTGCCTCGGCAGCGACGGCCACGCCTCCGCCGACTCACAAAATCTGTTTACGGTGATCAAGTTCGTCTCCGCGTTGGCGGGGATAAACGGCCTGCGCGAGTTAGTGGGCAATGTCTCGGTGGAGGAAGCGGCGCTGCGGCTTGCCACTGAGAACGGCCGCCGTTTGTGGTTCGAGGGCGATCTCTCCCGCGACCTCATCGAGTTCACTGAGCCGCTTGGCCCGTATGCGTACGCGTGGGATGATCCGGCCGATTTCATCAAGGAAGTGCATATAGACGGCAAGCCCCGGCTGGCGCAAGCGCGCGAATTCGTGGCTAAGACGAATGCGAACCAAATCATGATCGAGATGCGAGCCAGAGCCGTTACGCCGGAGAAGCTTGAGCGCGCGGAACGCTGGGCGGCGGCGCTCGCGCATCAGGCCCGCGCGGTATAGGCATGTCGTTTTACGAACTCGAAACCTGGCAACCCAGGCCCGGCGTGCAGGCCGAACATGACGCGCTCATCCGCCGCTGGTTTGAGTACGTGCGCGATCACCACACCGCATTGTTCCCCGAATGGACTTCGGCCCGCTACTTCCGCGAGGTGGAACGCAACACCGATCAGACCACCGGTCGGAATGTGATGCTGTTCGGCTACCGCGATCATATGGCGTTCATGGCCTACAAAGAGCGGCGCAAAGATTGGTCGGGGCCGTACGCCGAGTATAAACAGCTTGATCCGTATTCGCTGTTTGTGGAAGAAAGTGTGGCCACCACGCACTGGCGGCCGCACGAACACGCTCTGTGGCAGACATGGTTGCCAACGACGCCGGAGTCGTTCTTCGATGTGGTGTGCTGGACGCCCTTGCCCGACAAGCAACGCGAGCACGACGAGACGATGCGGCAGTGGTTTGCCTTTGTGACCGCCCATCACAACCGGCTGTTCGCCGAGTGGCTCTCGGCCCACTACTTTCGCGGCGTCAATCGCGAGACGGGTGCGGCCACTGACCGTTATATGATGCTCTTTGAATACAACCACCGCGCCGGTTTTCTCGATTACAAAGAGCGGCGCAAGGATTACGCCGGGCCGTATCAGGACTATCTCAAGATTGACCCGTTCATTTACTTTGACATGGATACCAAGACGCAAGCGTTCTGGCAGCCGAGCGAACTGAGTTTGTGGATGAACGGGTAACGCCATTCGCATCGAAATGCGCGAATTACAATTCGTAAACACTCATCATTGGAGATACGCAGTTAATGTCGCCCTTCGCGCGAATAGGCTTGGGCAAGGCCGAACCCATGCATTCGCGCGAAGGGCCTCGTTGAAACACGAGGAGGCCCTTCGCGGGCGTTCGCCCCTGCGAACGCAGCTCAGGGCGACATCCAAAGGTTCGTTGGCTCTTCGCTGACAGAGCGCCGTCGTGAAATTCGTTCCGAAAGAAAACCATGACCTTCACCTCACCCCACTATCAATTTGAAGAGATCGCTCAGGGCGTGTACGCCGCCCTCGCCACTGAAACGGGCGCGGCGCGCTCGAACGCTGGGATTATTGACCTCGGGGATCAAACGTTGGTGTTTGATACCGGCATGACGCCGCAATCGGCGCGCGACCTGCGGGCCGCCGCGGAGCGTTTGGCCGGGCGGGCCGCGGGTCTCATCATTAACAGTCACTATCACAACGACCATATCCGTGGCAATATGGCCTTTGGCCTGCCGAGTCCCGACTCGGCCACGCACATCCTCGCCACACTCCAAACGCGGGCGCTGATGGCTGAACGCATCCCACCCACCATCGAACAGCACCGTCAAATGAGCGCAGCACGCGTCGGCGTGCTCGAAAAGCAACTCGCTGCTGCCACTGACGCGGACAAACGTCGCAAGATCGCCTACGAACTTGCCAGCCTGCGCGGCATCGTTGACTCGTTACCCACACTTGAACTGCGCTTGCCCACATTGACGTTTGAACACAAGCTGACGCTGCACGGAGCGCGCCGCACCGCTCAAATCATCACCTTTGGCGGCGGGCACTCGCCGAGCGACTCGATCCTTTATCTACCCGGCGAGCAAATCGCTTTCATGGCCGATCTCGTCTTCGTGCAGCGCCATCCGTGGCTGGGCGACGGCAATCCCACCGAGTGGGTGCGCATGTTGAATGAAGTTGAGGCGTTGGGCGTGCAGCGCGTTGTGCCGGGGCATGGGCCGGTTGGTGACGTGGAAGATTTGGCGCTCATGCGTCGCTACCTGACCGAGTTTGGCGCGCTGGCGCAAATCGGCCAGGGCCGCGTGAGCCACCTGCCCGCGCCGTTCGACGCGTGGTGGGATCCCGGCAGCTTCTTCGAGCCGAATATGCAGTTCCTCTACAAACACTCTCAGGCAAAGCAAGCCGGGTAAAATGCGTGCCGAGCAAAATCCGCTTCATCCGCTAATCCGTTGACAGCCCACTTAATGAAAATCCAAGCCGCCGTTTTTTACGAACCCGGAAAGCCCTTCGTTGTGGAAACACTCGACCTCGACGCCCCGCGCGTTGGCGAGGTGCTGATCAAGGTCGCCGCCGCCGGCGTGTGCCACAGCGATTGGCACTTAATGACGGGCGCAACGAAACACGCTACGCCAGTGGTGCCCGGCCATGAGGGCGCGGGCGTGGTGGAAGCGGTCGGCCCGGGCGTCGGCGAATTCAAGCCGGGCGATCACATCGCGCTCAGTTGGGCGCCGAGTTGCGGCGGCTGCTTCTACTGCCTCAACGACCGCCCGAGTTTGTGCGAAACCTACGTCGGCCCGATCTGGGATGGGGTGATGATGGATGGAACTGCCCGGCTGTCGAAAGACAGTCGGCCAGTCTATCATTTCAGCGCGTTGGCCTGCTTCGCCGAGTATTGTGTGGTGCCGCAGGAATGCTGCGTGCTGATGCCGAAGGAAATTCCGCTGACCATCGCCGCCCTCATCGGCTGCGCGGTGACGACAGGCGTGGGGGCCACGCTCAACACGGTGAAGGTCAAGCCAGGGAGTAGCGTCGCCATTTACGGCGCGGGCGGCGTGGGGTTGAGCGTGCTGATGGGCGCGAAGCTGGCGAGAGCCAGTCGCATCATCGTGGTGGATAAAGCCGAGGGCAAGCTGGACATTGCCAAAGCGTTCGGCGCGACCGATGTGGTGATGGCGGGCGCGGATGCGGTGGCCGAGATCAAATCGCTGACCTCAGGACGCGGGGCCGATTACGTGTTTGAAGCGATTGGGATTCCGGCGGTGCAGGAGCAAAGCCTGGCCGCGACGCGCAAGGGCGGCACGCTGGTCCTCGTCGGCATCTCACCGATGGGCAGCGGCACCAACCTGCCAGGCGCCATCATCGCCCGGCAAGAGAAGACCATCACCGGCAGCTACTACGGCTCGGCCAACCCCGCCCGGGACTTCCCCCTCATCGCCGACCTGTACGCGCGCGGCCAACTTGACCTGGGCCGGCTAGTCTCGAAAGAATACAGGCTCGAAGAAATCAACGAGGCCTACGCCGCCATGCTCAGCGGCGAAACGGCGCGCGGGGTAATTGTGTTTTAGGCATGGCCGGTTATCTATGAGACATGACTTGCTTTGGATAGTCCAATTGGCTTGTGCCTCAATCTCTAGCATCGCGTTGCGGCCTGGCCGTCCTTCGCTCTACTATTGCGGCATCACCAACACCACCGGCTGTTCCGCAAGCAAAGCGGCCTCCAGCGCGATCTTCTGTTTCAAATCGAAGAACACGATCCGGCTCATCGCCTCATCGGTGAGCACCAGCCAGTTGCCGTCGCTGGTGGTGTAGCGTAGCCGGGTGACCGAGATGGGGACTGCACCCAGTTCAAGCGACTGGCCGGACTTCAACTCATAGCGGAAGAGTGTGTTTCCCTGCAGGTAATACAACCAGCGCGTGTCATTCAGCCAGACGATGTTAGGCGGGATCGCCAGCCAGGTGAGCGCCGGTGGGCTAAGGGCGAAATCGTACAGGCCGACGGCTTCCTCAAAAGCTGCCTCGCCCGCCACACGATGGGCGCCGAAGGCCAGATACCGCGCGCCGGTTGACAGCCAGGCCTCGGCAAAGCCAACATACTTCTCTACTTCGGCTTGCGCCGGCAACGTGGCCGTCACTTTGCCCGTGAGCAGCGAAACCGTCCACAGTTCGCCAAATTCCGGGTCACAGCCCACCGGTTGAAGAAAGAGTGTACTGCCATCATTCGTCAGGCCCAACACTTTGACCAGAGGCGCCGTAAAAATCGTCCGGGTCGCCCCGGTATCCAGACGATACTGGCCGATGACGATTTCCAATCCGGTCGCGCTGCAGTCGTTCGTCTGGCTTACCGCATAAACTAGCGTGCGGCCATTGGGCGCGGCGATGAGGTTCCCAAAGAGCGCGGGCTGGTTAAATACAACGACGAGGGCGGAGTTGCCACTCGCCACCGTCACGCGCTGAATGCCCTGCGCGCGCCAGATGAGGATGTCATCATTCACCTGGACAGCCTGCTTGATCTCACCCGCTTCCGGCAGCTCGGCGAGCACGCGCTGCCCGCCGCGTGCATCTTGTTCGATGAGCCGGTTTCCCGACAGGTAACGGACGAACGGTAACGAAGCATCAAAGATGGGGACGGGGCTGGGAGGGACAACGGAAGTAACGGTGACCTGAGGCGTAGCAGTGGGTGCGCTTGTGGTGATGGACGGGGTCTTCGTGTTCGAGGCCGCAATCGAGGTGGGCGGGTCGGCCAGGTCGAATGCCAGCGTGTCACGAACGGCCGGAGCATCCCTCACTTCAATCTGAAAAACATAGCGCGCCTGCGACTCCAGCGCCGCTGGCACACCGGCTTTGCCAAACGGCACGTTGACTCGCAGACGGCCCCCGAACGCGAAAAAGCACTCATCCGGCCACCACGCCACGGGCCGGTCATCTTGCAGTAGCCTCGTACGCAGACAGACATCGTCGCGCAGATTGGTCTTACCCTTGATGGTGAGGCCTGAGACGGTAGCCTCCACTTCCAAAGCATCTACATAATCGGGCAATCGGGTAATGGAGAGCACACTGCTGCTGGCGGCGGGCGCACAGGCCGTCACAAATGCCAGGAACAAAATGATGCTCCACCGCAACGAGACGCGCATAAAACCTGTATTCTTGAAATAGTTCCGGGTGTCTACGAAGGGAAGTATAGGTTGCAGCCATCTAATGGCAATAGTGCTTTTCGCACAGCCCCCGATATAAGAATCCTGTGCCTCAATCCATAGCATCCCCCTCTGTGCTCCATTATCCTTTATCCTTGCCTGCAATCCGGATCGCTCCACGCGAAAATTTCAGCCCCATCCGAAAACCCAGCATGCAAACCAAAGCCCGCCTCGTCATCATCGGCGCCGGCATTACCGGGTGCAGCGCGGCCTATCACCTCGCCCAACTCGGCTGGCGCGATATGGTGATCGTGGACGCCGGGCCGCTCTTCCATACCGGCGGTTCGACCAGCCACGCGCCCGGTGGCCTCACCCTCATCACCGGCTCGCGCATGATGGTGGAATTTGCCAAGTACGGTTTGCCGCTGTACGCGAGTCTGGAAGTGGACGGGCGCAAGGGCGCCAACCTGCTCGGCGCGGTGGAAGTCGCTCGTTCGGAGGCGCGCTGGAATGAACTCAGGCGCCGACTCGGCTGGGGCCGCGCGTTCAATATCGACTGTCATTTGATGAGTCCGGCAGAGGTCAAACAGCGCGTGCCGGTGATTGATGAGCGCCAGATCATCGGCGGGCTGTTCACCGAGGGCGCGGGCATCGGCGCGCCGGTGGTCGCTTCCGAGGCGATGGCCAACGCTGCGATGGCGGTTGGCGCGGCTAAATTCTATGGGCACACCACCGTCACCGGAATTGAAAAAGATGGCCGTCGCATCAAAGCGGTCGTGACCGATCAGGGCCGCATCGAGACCGAGCAGGTGCTGATCTGCGCCGGCATCTGGGGCCCGCTCATCGGCAGGATGGCGGGCGTCACTATTCCGCTCATGCCGATGGAGCATCAATACGCCAAGCTCGGCCCCATCGTGGAGCTGGCCGCCACCGGCGTCGAAATCTCCATGCCCGTTGTGCGCGTGCACGATCATTTGATGTACTGCCGCCAGTTTGGCCCGCTGTGGGGCATCGGCAACTATCAGCACGCGCCGCTGCCCGTCGCGCCGGAAGCCATCCGCCAGCGCCGTGGCGAAAAGGATGAGCCAACAAAAAATCCCTTTACGCCCGAACACTTCGCCGCGCCGTTCGAGCAAGTGGCCGAGGTGTTTCCGATGGTGCGCGACAAGCCCATCGTCGAATCGTTCAACGGCATGTTCGCGTTCACGCCGGATGGCAATCCGATTCTGGGGCCGCATCCCGATGTTGATGGGCTGTGGCTGGCCGAGGCGGTGTGGATCACGCACGCGGGCGGCGTAGGCAAAGCGATTGCGGAGTGGATGACGCAAGGCTACGCCGAATGGGATGTGCGCGAGGCCGACATTAGCCGCTTCCATCGGCACGCCCTCACGCCCGACTACATCCGCGTGCGCGGGGACGAGAGCTATCGCAACGTTCATCTCATCATCCACCCCTCCGAGCCGATGGCCCGACCGCGCAACCTCCGGCGCACACCGTTCTACGAGCGCTATGCCGCGCAACAGGCGATCTTCATCGAGATGGGCGGTTGGGAGCGCGCGGCGTGGTGCGAGGCCAACACCGGCATTGAAGAACCCGATGTGCCCGCACGGGATGGATGGGCCGCGCAATACTGGTCGCCGG
>JBQTJD010000666.1:0-12530 GCA_052387475.1 Anaerolineales bacterium
CTTCACCGTGCCGTTTGTCTGCGGCTGCCGCAATCTGGGCGAGGCCTTGCGGCGCATTGCCGAGGGCGCGGCCATGATCCGCACCAAAGGCGAGGCTGGCACCGGCGACGTGGTGGAAGCGGTACGCCACGCGCGTTCGGTGTTCGGTGACATCCGCCAATTGCAAACGATGGCGGACGAGGAGCTTTTCACCTTCGCTAAGAACCTTGGCGCGCCGTATGAGCTGGTGAAAGAGACGAAGGAATTGGGCCGCTTGCCGGTCGTCAACTTCGCCGCCGGCGGCATTGCCACCCCGGCGGACGCCGCGCTGATGATGCAACTCGGTGTGGATGGGGTGTTCGTCGGCTCGGGCATCTTCAAGAGCGGCGACCCGGCCAAACGCGCTAAAGCCATCGTGCAGGCCACCACTCACTATCGCGACGCCAAGATCATCGCCGACGTCAGCCGCAACCTGGGCGAGCCGATGGTGGGTCGCACCGCCGCGAGCCTGCCCGAAAAAGAGCAGTTGGCTGTTCGCGGCTGGTAATTCGACGAAAGACGAATGACGGAAGACAAACGTAGACGGATCTACTTTCGTCGTTCGTCTATCGTCATCCGTCGTCACTATGCGTTTTGGTGTCTTAGCTTTACAAGGCGACTTCGCCGAACACATTGCCACATTGCGGCGAATTGGCGTGGAAGGCGTGGAGGTGCGGTTGCCGCGCGACCTCGAAGGGCTGAATGGCCTCATCATCCCCGGCGGCGAGAGCACGACCATTGGCAAGCTGGCGGTGCTTTATGGGCTGATGGAGCCACTGCGCGAGTTCGCTCAACACAAGCCGGTGTGGGGCACATGCGCGGGCGCGATCTTTCTCTCACGAGATGTGCATCGCCAGCAACCGCTGCTCGAAGTGATGGACATCACCTTGGCGCGCAACGCCTTTGGCCGGCAAGTGGATAGCTTTGAAGTTGACCTCGACGTGCCCGCTTTGCCCAACGCCAACGGCGTGGGCAAAGCCTATCATGCCATCTTCATCCGCGCGCCGCTGATCGAGCGGGTGGGGCCAGGCGTCGAAGTGCTGGCCGCGCTGCCCGATGAACGCATCGTCGCCGCGCAGCAGGGCAAACTGCTCGCCACGTCCTTCCATCCCGAACTCACGCGCGATGACCGTTTTCATCGTTACTTCTTGAGGCTGACGGCCTAAAAGACCTAAGCCGTTTGCACAGTGAGTTTGCCCACCGACCACTCAATCGTATCTGTGCGCCTCGCGGTGGCGGGCGACGCAGAAACAATCGCGTCCGTTCTGTATCAGGCGTTCGTTGAGTATCAGTCGCTGTATACGCCGGCAGCTTTTGCGGCCACCACACTCCACAGTGATCGGATACGATCTCGTTTTGGGGAAGGTCCAGTTTGGGTTGCAATGCAAAATGATTTGGTAGTCGGCACAGTCTCAGCGGTCACCACGGACAGGGGTACTTATGTGCGCGGCATGGCCCTTCTACCTGCCGCCCGAGGGCGGCGCGTTGGGTGGCTGTTGCTTGAGAGTGTAGAGGGATTTGCTCGCGAGCATAAGCTGAGACGTTTGTTTCTCAGCACTACGCCCTTTCTGTTGCGCGCCATCCGCCTGTATGAGCAGTTTGGCTTTCAACGGGATGACGAAGGCCCGCACGAGTTGTTTGGTACGCCTTTGTTTACGATGGTAAAAAACCTGTCGGTTGCAGCCCACACGGCCTGACAGACTATTGATATCATTGGCTCGCAATCAGTCATCGGTGGTGCACGCCGGTTGCTGATTGCTTTTTGCGCTCAATGTCCATTTCCGAATTTTCAGTCTCCGATGTGATTCCCGGCGACCGGCGCTCGCCGGTGGCCTGGGTGCGCTCGCACGCGTTGCGGCATAAGTGGGCGCTGGTCACGTTTTTCTCCGGCGCGTTCGTCAACGCCGCGCTGGCCGCCGCCATCCCGTGGTTTGTAGGCACCGCGTTCAACGTCATCCGCGAACCGATCCCCAATTACCAGTTGCTGTTCTGGGTCGCCGCCGGGATTGCCGCTTCGCAGACCATCCGCGCGGTGTGGCAACTGGGCCGCAACTTCAGCGCCGAGGTCATCGGCCAGCGGTTGGAACGTGATGGGCGCGCCGAGCTATACGCCAGCTTGCTGGGCAAGAGCATGACGTTTCACAGCCTGCGCCCCGTGGGCGAGATCATGGCCCGCGCCACCAATGACGTGCGCGAACTCAATCTGATGGTCAACCCCGGCGTCAACCTCGTCGTTGGTTCGTCGAACTTCCTCGTCATGCCTCTGTTCCTCGCGCCCGCCATCCATCCGCAACTCATCGCCGTGCCGCTAGCCTTCGTCCTGACGTTTGCCTTGGCCATTCGCCGCTACATGGCCGAGATGAACCCGGTGACCGAGCGCGTCCGAACGTCGTTCGGAAAGATGAACGCGCGGCTAGAAGAAGCACTGGAGGGTGTGGAGACGGTGAAGGGCGCGGCGCGCGAGCCGTTCGAGATGGAGCGCTTTGAGGGCGCGGTGCGCGCGTGGCGCGACGCGTACGTGCAGCAAGGCCGCATCGAGGCGCGCTATGTGCCGTTTCTGCTGCTCGGCCTGGCGATTGCGTTCGGGCTGCTGCACTCGTTCCTGCTCTTTCGCGCCGGGCAGATCACCGGCGGGCAAGTGGTGTCCTTCAACTATCTGCTCCTGCTCTTCGGTTTTCCCACCTGTATCTCGCTCCTGGCCTTCTCGCAGATCTCATCCGGCCTATCGAGTGGGCGGCGCATTTTGGAGTTGATCAACACCGAGACCGACCTCGACCACAACCCCACCGGCCACGCCGAGCCGATGCGCGGGGCCGTGAGCTTTGAAAATGTGACATTTGGCTATGACGCGAACAACCTAACCCCCCAACCCCCTTCCCTTTTAGGGAAGGGGGCGGGCACTAATAGCGTTGACTCTCCCCTTCACGATTCGGGAAGGGGGGCCGGGAGGGATAGGTCGGGCCATGTCCTTCAAGATATCACCTTCACCGTGCAGCCTGGCCAAACTGTCGCCATCGTCGGGCAGACCGGCGCGGGCAAGACCAGCCTCATCCGCCTCATCAACCGCACCTACGATGTGACCAGCGGCTGTGTGAAAGTGGACGGCGTGGATGTGCGCGAGTGGAATCTCGAAACCCTGCGCCAGCAGATCAGCATCATCGAGCAGGACATCTTTTTATTCTCGCGCACCATCGCCGAGAACATCGCCTTTGGCAAACCGGGCGCGACGCAAGCGGAAATCGAAGAGGCGGCTCAGGCCGCGCAGGCTCACGACTTCATCATGTCATTTGAGAAAGGCTATGAAACGGTGATCGGCGAACGCGGGGTGACGCTCTCCGGCGGGCAGCGGCAGCGGCTGGCACTGGCCCGCGCCTTCCTCACCAATCCGCGCATCCTCGTGCTCGACGACTCAACCTCCGCCATCGACTCGGCCACCGAGGATCAAATTCAGCGCGCCATCTTCCGCGCTGCCGAGGGCCGCACCACGTTCATCATCACGCACCGCCTGTCGCAAATCCGCTGGGCAGATCAGATCCTCGTGCTGCGCAAAGGCCGCCTCGCCGCCATCGGCTCGCACGAAGAATTGATGCAGACGAGTGAAGCGTATCGGCGGATATTTGCGCGCTATGAAGGAGGGCAACGGGGTTAGGGATTACACATCAATCCCTGTCCCTTAATCCCCAATTCCTATGTCATTCTTCGAAGGCCTCGACGCCGAAAAATACGACCGCCAGTACACCGACGCGCAACTGGTGCGGCGGATGGCGAAGTTCTTCGCCCCGCATCGCCGCGCGATGGCGATTGTGGCGGTGACGTTCCTCGCCACCGCCGGGCTGGATGCCGCGCTGCCCATCCTGCTCGCGCGGGGCGTGAACGCGCTGACTGAGTCGCCGACGCTCAATCTGATCGTCGTGCTATTCCTGGCCGTGCTGTTGAACAATGGGCTGTTCTGGGTCATCAATTACGTGCAGCGGCGCACCATCGCCCGCGTCACCGGTGACGTCATCAGCGGCTTGCGGGCCGAGGCGTTTCGCGCCACCATCGCGCACGACCTCAGCTTCTACGACGAGTACAGCTCGGGGCGCATCGTCAGCCGCATCACCAGCGACACGCAGGAGTTCGCCAACCTCACCGTGCTGCTGGCCGACACCGCCAGCCAGTTCATCGCGGTCTTCATCCTCACAGCCATTCTGTGGACGACTAACTGGCAGCTGACTATTGTGCTGTGGTTGAGCACGCTGCCCGTCATCGCCATCTCGGCGGGCTACCGTCGGCTCGCGCGCCACGTCACGCGGCAGGGCACGCGGGCGATGGCCAACGTCAATGCCTCGATCCAAGAGACGGTCTCCGGCATCGCTGTCGCCAAAAACTTCCGGCAGGAGCGCACGGTGTACGAGGAGTTCCGCGAAACCAACGCGCAATCGTATCGCATCCACGTACGGCGCGGCTTCGTGCTGGCGTCGGTCTTTCCGACGGTGTGGGTGGTGGCTGGGTTCGCCACCGCGCTGCTGGTTTATCTCGGCGGGCAGGCGGTGGGCGCAGGAGTGATGACGGCGGGCGCATGGTATCTCTTTATTCAAGCGGTCGAGCGCTTTTACTTTCCGTTCCTCAACGTGGCCTCGTTTTGGAGCCAGGTGCAGGCCGGATTGAGCGCCGCCGAGCGGGTGTTCGCATTGGTGGATGCGGAGCCGCAGGTCAAGCAGGTTGAGAATTTGAGCGTGGAGGCTTTGCGCGGCGAGATTGAGTTTGACCGGCTGAACTTTCGCTACTCAACCAAAGAGATTGTGCTCACGGACTTCAGCCTGCATATCCGCCCTGGCGAGACGATTGCGCTGGTCGGCCACACCGGCGCGGGCAAAAGCTCGATTGCGAAGCTGATCGCGCGCTTCTATGAATTTCAATCCGGCGCGCTGCGGATTGATGGGCGCGACATCCGCAGCTTTGACTTGCGCGCTTATCGACGACACCTCGGTATCGTTTCGCAAGTGCCGTTTCTATTTTCGGGAACCGTGGCCGACAACATCCGTTACGCGCAGCCGGAGATTACGGATACGGAGATTGAATCACTCGCGCGGCAGATCGGCAACGGCGAATGGCTGGAGACTCTGCCCGACGGCTTGCAAACGGAAGTGGGCCAGCGCGGGGCCAAACTGTCGCTGGGACAGCGACAGTTGGTGGCGCTGATGCGGGTGCTGGCCCAGCGGCCCGCCATCTTCATCCTCGACGAGGCAACGGCCAGCGTTGACCCATTCACCGAGGAGCAGATTCAGCAGGCGCTTGATTTGATCCTGCACCGCAGCACGGCTACCTCGACTTCGCTCGGTACAGGCATCATCATCGCGCACCGGCTCTCCACCGTGCGTTCCGCTGATCGCATCGTGGTGCTCCAACAGGGGCAGATCATCGAAGAGGGCAATCACTCTAGCTTGCTGAAGCAAGCGGGCCATTACGCCGAGTTGTACAACACCTACTTCCGGCATCAATCGTTGGAAGCGATCAACGCGTTTGGGGAGTATCGGAAGGTTGTACAGGCGACGGATTAGAGGGATCAATATGCCTGAGCGTGAGTCAACAGAATTCTTCAGTTTGGGTCTCCAGTATTTTGTCGCAGCCAGATTCGCTGCCATTGCACAGTTGGGCTCGGTGGTTGGAAATCTATTCCATCACGCAGTCGAAATGCTACTAAAAGGGCATCTGGCAAACAAGATGAGTTTGTTGGAGCTAAAGGGGAAAGGCCATCGTCTCGAAGACTTATGGATGGTTTTCAAGTCCAACATTGGAGATGCGACACTTAATCGTTTCGATCCAACCATCGCTAAATTGGATAAGTTTGAGTCAATTCGATACCCTGATCGAATCATTTCTCAAGGCATGATGATGAAGATCGGCTTAGTTGACTGTGACGAATCACTTGATGACCCGACGCACCCAGAGCCTGCATATGACCTTTGTGTCGAAGATATTGACAGATTGGTGAATGCTATCTTCCAAATGTCAAATATCAATCCGCGGTTCTTTACACCGCGTTTCAACTCACACGCAAGGATTTATCTTGAGAAAGATAACCGTGCCCCGTTGGCATAGGCTACGCTCATTGGATTCGTAATGTCCAATCTTCAGCCTCGCCTCATCCTCTCCGACCTCGAAGGCATGCTGAGCGCCGACGAGATGTGGCGGGGCGTCGGGCGCTATCTGCAAGCACACGGTTAGACCGTCGATTACTTCCGGTTGTTCATCACGCAATTTGCCGTTGCGTTGTTGAGCCGTTTGGGTCTGGTGGATAAGATGACGATGCGCTCACTGCGCGTTTCGGCTCACGACATACCCAAGCACACCCCAACCGACATCCCCGGATTGAATCTCCACAAAACCGTTGGCCTGCAACAGCGCAGGCAAATCCTGCACGCCGGTGCGAATACCGTTGTGGAGTTGAATCAGGGACAGGATGTGACCGCTGAAGCCCGTCGCACGCTTGAAATCCACAATCACAAGCCGCCCGCCGGGCTTGAGCACGCGGCGAATTTCTGCCAGACCGCGCGGCTTCAAGTCATCCGGCAAGTGGTGCATCATCAGGCTGCTCAACACGACATCGAACGTATCCTCCGCGAACGACAACGACTCAATCGGCTCGACTCGAAAGACGACCTCTGCGCCCGTCCGCGTCGCTTTGCTTTGAGCAACGCCAATCATCTCGGGTGCGGCATCGATGCCGAAGACCTGGCCTGTTGGCCCAACGCACGCTTTGGCCGCGAACGCCACGTCGCCCGTGCCGCAGCCCACTTCGAGCACGGCCTCCCCCGGCTGTAGATGCGCCAGCTCGACCGTTTTACGACGAAAGGCCCGGTCGTTTCCGAAGGACAGCAATCTAACGACCAAGTCGTAATGGCTTGCCCAACGAATGGTGTGGCTGGTCGTTGGCGGCGCATCGGCGTGTGGGTGACCGTGTGAGTCAAAGGTGTGCATCTCGTTCGCTCCTGTGAGGCCGGTCTATAATGTTGGCGACGCAATCACACTACACCGCAGTTGACGGGCGGGTCAATATGCAGACCGGCGAAAACGTTCACTACTGGACAAAACCCGGCAAGTGTTTGGGAGGTAGCGGTGACGAGCAACAAATCGGATCGTCGCTCACAGCGCACCCAGCAGCTTTTGAGTGAGGCTCTGGTCGGGCTGATGCTGGAACGAGCGTATGACTCCATCACGGTCCAAGACATCATCACTCGCGCCAACGTGGGCCGTTCGACCTTCTACGCTCACTATCAGGACAAAGATGCTCTGCTGGTCAAAAACCTTGAACGAGTCATGACGTTGCTGATCGTGCCCGCGCAGGCCTCCCGGCCAGCGCTCAACTGCGCGCCGTTATTCGCGCATGTGCAGGAGCGCCGCCACCTGTATCACGCGCTTAGCCGTGGACGGGGAATGGATGCTCTACAAAGTCAGGGGCTGGTGCTGCTCAGCCGCCAGATTGAGACCTATCTGGCGACCTTTGTCGGCGAAGGCCGTGAGCCATCGGTGCCGCTGCCCATTATGGCTTATCAGATGGCGAGCGCGTTGCTCGCGCTGCTGCGCTGGTGGCTCGACCACAATATGCCGCACACGCCTGAAGCGATGGATGAAATGTTTCAGCGATTGACCATGCCGGGAGTTGAGCAAGCATTGCGCGGAGGGCAATGACTGGAGCGACAGGTTACGCCGCATGCCTTCCGAGAAAGGGTTGTGAATGTCTGAGGCTCGTTCTCCTATGGTGTTATCCGACCTCGAAGGAACGTTGAGCGCCGGCGAGATGTGGCGGGGCGTTGCCCGCTACTTGCAAGCACACGGCCAGACGGCCGCCTACCGCTGGTTCTTCCTCACGCACTTTCCCGGCGTGCTGCTGAGTCGTTTGGGTTTGGGGGATAAGATTACAATTCGCAATCGCAGGGGGGTGGGCCACACCCGATTGCTGGCCGGCAAGACGCGCGCCGAGATTGAGACGCTGGGCGAGTGGGTGGTGGAGCATGAGCTGTGGCCGCAGCGGCGCGCCAACGTGCTGGCCGAGTTGGCTCAACATCAAGCCGCAGGCTGCCGTCTCGTCCTGGCCTCAGGCGCGTATGTATCCGTGCTGCAAGCGTTTGCTCGGCGATTGGGGGATGAAGTCGAAATCATCAGCACACCACTTGAGTTTATCGCTGATCGCGCCAACGGGCGCTTCGCCGGGCCGATGTGCGTGGGGCGGGTGAAAGTCGAGCGGGCCAGAGCCCACGTCGGCAGCGCGGAGATTGTAGCGGCGTATGGCGATACTGCCGGCGACGTTGAAATGCTCGCGCTGAGTCAACAGCCGGTGGCCGTCGGTCCGGACAGCGCCCTGACCGCAATCGCGCAGCAACGTGGCTGGCGTGTGCTCGCGGGTTAAGCGTTCCATGCCCAAAGTCACCCCAACCGAAATCCAAAAACATCTCGCGCTGCTGGAGGAGACGCCGCGCCGCCTCGCCGCCTGCACGGCCAAGCTGAGTGACGCGCAACTGCACACTGCGCCCGGCCCGAAGGCGTGGTCGGCGGCAGAAACGCTGGCGCATCTGCGCGCCTGCGCTGATGTTTGGACGCATAGCATTTATGCAATGCTGGCCGAGAGTGCGCCTCAACTTGCGTTGCTCGATGAACGGCGCTGGGCCAAAGCCACACGCTATGCCGAGTTGAAGTTCCGTAAATCGCTGCAAGCCTTTACGCTGCAACGCGAAGAACTGCTACACGTGCTACTTTCCCTCCCACTGGAGTCGTGGACGCGTTCCGCCACCATCGCAGGTCGCTCGCACACCGTCTTCAGCCAGGCCCGACGCATGGCGTTGCACGAAGCCGAGCATTGCGCGCAAATTGAAACCTTGACGACGTAGCCCTGCTCGGCTCGACATACTTCATGCGCTTCCCATCGCCGTTGGCGAAGTCGAACAACCAACAAAGTTGAATGCTGGCTGACCGATCCCCTGCTATGCGTAGCCGTGCCAAAGGCAGTATGGGTGTGGGATAGTACATTGCTCCCGGTCGCCTTATTTTGCGTCGAGCCTATCTATAATGGGTGCTGTCGTTTTACATTTCTGAAGCGTGACCGTGGCTATTTCTACAGCGTTAACCGATAAAACCCTCGTCCGCCGGGCGCAGCAGGGTGAGGCCGAAGCCTTCACCGCGCTCTATCATCAATACGCGCCGGCACTGGTACGGTATTTTTTGTTGCGGCGCGTGGATGTCACGACAGCCGAAGATCTGACCGCCGAAGTTTTTGTGAGGGTGATCGAGGGACTGGGGCGCTATCGCGACACCGGGGCGCCGCTGGCCGCCTGGCTGTTTCGCATCGCCCACGACCGCCTGGTTGATCACATCCGGCATTGGGCCCGCCACCCCATCACGCCGCTCTCCGAGTTGATGCACGATTTGCAGGCTGACCCGGAGACGCTGGCGGTTGAGGCTCTGGAGGCAGCTGCACTCATGCGGGCCATCGCCGTGTTGAATGACGAGCAGAAGTTGGTGGTTCAACTTCGGTTTATCGAGGGCTACAACGTGGAGGTCACGGCGCAGATCATGCAAAAGTCGATGGGGGCTGTCAAGGCGCTGCAACATCGGGCGATGAGCAACCTGAGTCGGAAGGTGATGCAATGACACCGGCTGAGGCTCTGGCGTACAGTCTGCGGGAAATCGAGGCCGGGCGAAAGACGGCAGCGGAGTGCGCCCAGCTCTTTCCCGACGTCCCCGAGTTGGAAAATCAATTGCAGGACGCGGAAAGACTACGAGACCTGCGCGCGGTGACGCTATCGCCGGCGGCCAGCCGGAATCTCGAAGCCCGGCTGCGAACAGAATTCATCATCCGATACCCGCCTCCACAAAAACAGGCGCCGCGTCTGGGGTTGCATTGGTGGCCGATGGGAGTGACGATGATGCTGGCCGGTCTGCTGTTGAGCGTGGTCATGGCCACGCCGGGCAGCTTGCCCGGCGAGCCGCTCTACCCGCTCAAACGCGCCGCCGAGCAGGCCGAAATCACACTAACACGCAACGCACAACTCCCGACGCTGTATGCGACGTTGGCCCAGCGCCGCTTCACCGAGTTGGAAGCGCTCCTCAATCGTCACGCGTTGACGCCAAAGTTGTTCGACGCACATGCCACCGAGGCTCGAACGTATACCGCTGCATCGCTCGCCAGCGTCTCTCGCTTGCCGACGAATGAGCAGGCGGGGCAACTTCGGGAAGTGATATTGAGCCTAGATCAGCAGAGGGCTGCCATCGCCCGGATGCGGGTGAGCGCACCCGTTGAGTTGCAGGCTGACCTTGACGCAGTCGCGCGGACGCTTCAGTTGCAACATGCCACGGCCAAGACGCAATTGACTGGTCTTACCGTCAGCACCCCGTCCCCGACAGCGGCTCTGGATAACCCAAGTCCGGTTGCAACGACGACCGTTGCGCCGACGGGCACCTCGGTTGCGACTCAACCGCTGGTCACCGCATTCCCCAGCCCGACCGCCGCACCCACCAGCACGCAACCGCCGCCCGCAACGGAGAGCGTCACGCAACTTGCGCCCAGCCATACGCCGCCCGCCACGATTGACGCAGCCACCGCCACCTTGCCGGGCAACTCGGCGTGCCAGGCGCACAATCCACACTCACCCCGCTATTGCACCCCCACCCCCGCGCCTTGAGAGTGGATTTGCGCTTGTTCGAGCATGTAGGCGAGGCTGCGGCTACAGCGATTGACGCCGCACTCGCTGTAGCGCACAGCACGAGCGGAGCTCATGCCCCATACTTCGTCGGCGTGAAGATGCACGACAACGATTTCTTCGCTGCGAAGTCCGCGTGGCTGACGACCTACGTAGATGACAGCCGCCGCGCGCCGTGGAACCCGACTCTCAAAGCCGAGCTGTTGCCTGAGGGCGAGCAAGCAGAAATGTGGACGCTGTATGAGTCCGCCGTGAAGCACGTCGCGTCCCTCCGTGACCGTATCACGCCGGTGAACGCGCCGATGATTTTGAAGATGCTGGAGAGTAGACAAGCCGCTGTCCCCGTCGTACAGCCACCGGCTCCCACACCGGCGCCCATCTCCACCGGCCCGTTGCTGTACGTTTCGGGCACGATGCACATCGGAAACAATCCGCAACGCCAGCCGAAGGATGTGGACGTTTTCATCGAATTCTTCCGCCGCGTCATCGCAACCGGGGTGAAGTGGAGCATCGGCGCGGACATTGGCTGGCTGGAGGGCGAGCCGCGCGCCGGCGAAGTCATCCGCGCCACCGAAGCGATGGGGGTGGAGTGGGATGTGCACGCACACTCCGCCGCCGACCGCATCCGGTGTGCGGCAAAAATCAGCGCGCTCGGCGGTCACCCGAACACCGTTGTCTCCGGCCTCACCGTCGCGGAGATTGACTCGCTCCGTGCGGCGCAATCCGGTAACGGCGTGACGTGGACGCCCGCTGTGCCGTACGGCCTGGTGTTGCAGACCGGTCACGGCTTCGGGTCGGATGTGAACGATGTGGGCGTATGGCAGTCGGCGAGCAGCAGCGATTATGCGACGCATGGCCCGAACGGTAACCTGATTGCGGTGGGCGGCGGCCCGCGCGATCTGAGCGCGGTGGAGCAATTGGCCGCTGCCATCGCCCAGGCTGGGGAGTACGCGCCGGTGACGAGCATCACGGTGATGGTGCATCCGCAAACACTCACCGTCGCGGAGACGGGCGAAGACATCGCTGGCATTGAAGCTATCGCTGCGCGTCTCGCGACGAACCCCGTCGTGCGCTGGGCGACTCTCTCAGCCGCCGCGCAAGCGTGGATTGATGCGGGCCGACCTGAGACCGCTGCGGTCTTGCGTATAATCTCCATGTGCCCTCCCTCATAGAGCCTTCAGTTCTCTGCCCGGTACTCATCGGCCGCGAGCCCGTCATCGCCACGCTGACGCGCGCGCTGGACGTGGTCGCGACTGGACAAGGCCGAATGGTGGTGTTGGCGGGCGAGGCCGGCGTGGGCAAATCGCGGCTGGTCGCGGAACTCAAGGCCACTGCGCGCGAACGCGGCTTCGGCCTCCGGCAGGGCCACTGCTTCGAGCCAGACCGCGCGCTGCCTTTCGCCCCGCTGCTCGATTTGCTGCGGGCCTTCATCGCCGCCCATCCGCTCACGGATGTGATCGCCGCGCTGCAACCTTTCGCTCCCGAACTCGTCAAACTACTGCCCGAACTCGCAGGGCTGATGCCCGGCGTCTCCCCAACGCCCGCACTCGACCCGGAGCAGGAGAAGCGGCGGTTGTTTCAAACCATTACGCAGTTTTTGACCTCACCCCCGACCCCGCTCCTGATCGCGAACAACGAGCGATCAGGAGAGGGGGGCCAGGGGGGTGAGGTACTCATCGTCGAGGACATTCACTGGTGCGACGACACCAGCCTTGACTTCCTGCTCGCGCTCGCGCGGCACAGCGCCGCGCACCCCATCTTGCTGCTGCTTACCTATCGCGACGACGAGCTGCATCCCGCCCTGCGCCACTTCCTCGCGGAACTCGACCGCGC
>JBQTJD010000667.1:0-2844 GCA_052387475.1 Anaerolineales bacterium
GTGGCCGAGATTTTCGGACCGGGCGCCAGCACGCAGGCGATTATTGAAAAAGTGAAGACAGTCGCTCAAAAACGGGGCGAGTGACGATCAGGGGGACGAGTGGCAAGTGACGAGTGACAAGCGCCACTGAAAGGGCGGATGCGATGACGATGAAGGATAAGCTTGATGAGTATCGGGTGTATCAATTGGCTCGCCAGTTGTTTGACGACTTCTGGCAGGATGCCGAAATCATGCAGCGCGATTTCTGGGGGCGGGAGTTGGGCAAGCAACAAACGCGCAACCTCGACTCCATCTGCGCTAACATAGAAGAGGGCTATGGACGAGGCTTTGGCAAAGAATATCCGCAGTCTCTTCGCATCGCGCGGCGAAGCGCGTGAGAGTCTAGGCCGTTACGAGCGTATGCGTCACCTTCTTCCAAAAGAAACCGTGGACAAACGCACCGTAACCCTCGACCAAATAATTGGCGGCCTCACGGCAACGATCTCTACGCTTGAGTCCAAACGCCGACCTTGAACGCCCCTTGTCACTCGCCACCCGTCACTTGTCACTTTCATGTTCGACCCCGCACCCATCCTCTCCGGCAACCGCCTCGCACTCGCCCGGCTGTTGACGCAAGTTGAAAACGGCATCGCCGATGAAGCCCTCGCCTCGCTGTTCCCGCACACTGGCCGCGCGCACCTCATCGGCGTGACGGGCGCGCCGGGCACCGGCAAGAGCAGCCTGGTCACCGAGATGGCGAAGACCCTGCGGCGCGCAGGTCAAACGCTGGCGATTGTGGCGGTGGACCCGAGCAGCCCGTTCACTGGCGGCGCGATTCTGGGGGATCGGATTCGGATGCGCGATCTCTCCGGCGACCCCGGCATCTTCATCCGCTCGATGGCGAGCCGCGGCGCGCTGGGCGGCCTGGCGCGCGCTACCGCCGATGTAGTGAAAGTGCTCGACGCGGCCGGCTTCGACAGAATCATCATCGAAACGGTAGGCGCGGGCCAATCGGAAGTGGACATCGCCCGCACCGCGCACACCACTGTGGTGGTCGAAGCCCCCGGCCTCGGCGATGAGGTGCAGGGCCTCAAAGCCGGCATCCTCGAAATTGCTGACGTGCTCGTGCTCAACAAAGCCGATACCCCTGGCGCGGAGTTGGCGTTGCGGGCGTTGCGAGCCGCGCTCGAAATCGGCCACGCGGTTGGCGCGGATAGCCAGTGGGCGCCTCCGCTGATGAAGACGGTGGCCGTGAAGGGCGAGGGCGTCGCCGAACTCATGGAAGCGATTGAGCGACACCACGCTCACCTACAGACCACCGGCCTCTTACAACAACGTGAGCGTGAGCGACTGAAATTGGAACTCGAAGCCCGGGTCCGCGACGCCCTCTTCCACCAACTTCTGGGTCGGGTCGGCAATGGACAAGTGAGCGGGTTGGTGGATAAACTTGTAGCGCGGGAGATAGATCCCGTAACTGCGACGAAACAATTATTAGGGGTGAGGGATTAACCCCTCACCCCTCATCCCCAAAAGGATTTAGGAGCCTCATTATGATCCTCGGCCAACGCATTCGTTTACGCCCGGTTGAAAAAGATGACCTGCCGCGCTACGTGAAGTGGTTTGCCGACCCGGAACTGCGCAGCTACCTAGACACCTACATGCCAATCGGGCAGGTGCAGGAAGAGCGCTGGTTCGAGCGTAATCTCGGCGCGGGCAACGAGCAGGCCTGGGCGGTGGATGCGCAGCCGGCGGATGGCGTCGGGCCGTGGGTGCACATCGGGTCGTGCGGCTATCACGAGGTGGATTGGCGCAACCGGGTGGGCGAGGTTGGCATCCTGATCGGCTTGCGCGATTACTGGGGCAAGGGCTACGGCACCGATGCGATGCAGACTTTGGTGGCGTGGGGCTTTTATACCCTCAACCTCAACCGCGTGCAATTGAAAGTTTACTCGGACAACGAGCGCGCCATGCGCAGTTATCAAAAGGTCGGCTTTCAAATTGAGGGCCGGTTGCGCCAGGCCAATTACTGCAACGGCGCGTGGCGCGATACGCTGCTGATGGGCGTGCTACGCGAAGATTGGGCGCGCGCTGTGGCTGAGGCTTCCGCCTAAGCGAAGCGGCGCGCAGCGACGATATGCACCATCGCGACTCGCAGATGTACGGACAGATCAAGCTTTTCGCCGGCACTGCGTCTCCGGTGCTGGCCGCGGAGATCGCGCAATACCTCAACGTGCCGCTAAGCGGGCGCGACATTATCAAGTTCCCCAACGAGAACATCTTCGTCAAGCTGCACGCCAGCGTGCGCGGGCAGGATTGCTACGTGATCCAATCCACCTCAGTGCCCGTCAGTGACAACTTGATGGAGCTGCTGATCACGGTGCAGACCCTCAAGCTCGATTCGGCGGGGCGCATCACCGTGGTGGTGCCGTACCTGTGCTACGCGCGCTCCGACAAGAAAGACCAGCCGCGTGTGCCCATCACTGCCCGCCTGGTCGCCGACATGGTTCAGGTAGCGGGCGCTGATCGTTACATCACCCTCGATCTGCATGCCGGACAAATTCAGGGCTTCTTCGATATCCCCGGCGATGTGCTCACCGCCTTTCACATCGTCACCGATTATTTCGCCGGCATTCGACCACACATGACAGACCCGGTAATCGTCACCGCCGACCTGGGCTTTGCGAAAAAGGGGCGCAACTTCGCCGCCAAACTTGGGTGCAGCATGGCCTTTATCGAAAAACGACGCACCGGCAACGACGCCAACGCGCATGCCATGACCGTCATCGGCGATGTGCAGGATCGCGACGTCATCATCGTGGATGACGAGGTGGACACCGGTGGCTCGGTCGCGCAGGCCGTGCAGAT
>JBQTJD010000668.1:0-2640 GCA_052387475.1 Anaerolineales bacterium
GCCGGTCGTGCGAGATGCCGCGCGCGTCGAGCACCGCCGTTTGCAGCGCGTAGCCCCGACACGATTTGATGGGATAGTAATACAGATCGCTGACGGTTATCATCGCGCGGCTTCCACGGCTGGCTCGGGCGGCGCAAAGGCTCGCAGCAACGTGCGGAAGTTGACGACCAGGATGCCGCTCACCACCAGCGCCGAGCCGACGACCAGCCGCCAATCGGCCTGCTCGTTGAGCAGCAACAACCCGAGCAGCAAACCGATGACGGGGAAGGTGTACGTCACCATCGAAGCCCGCGTCGGCCCCCAGGCATTGATGAGTGAGAAGAACAACAGGTAGGCGAGGCACGAGCCGAGCAACCCGAGCCACAGCACGGCGAACCAGGCCAGCGGGGAGGTCGGCCATACAATGGGGCTTTCGGCGATAGGCGTGGCGGCCAACATCAAAGCATCGGCGAAGAGCAGCACCATGAAGGATTGCACCACTGGCGGCTGATTGCGCAGTTGGCGGCGCGAAAACGTAATGGCAACGGCATAACTGATCGAGGCGGCAATGACGGCCAGTTGCCCAAGGATGTTGCCGCGCAGCAGGCCGGTCGGGTCGAAGTCGCGGCTGACCAGCACGACCACGCCGATAAAGCCGATGAGCAAACCGCCCAGCCGTCCAAGGGTGAATTTCTCATCGTGCAGCCAGAAGTTGGCGATGATGATGGTAAACAGCGGCGTCGTGGCGTTGAGGATAGCCGCCAGACCAGAGTCAATCAGCGTCTCACCCCAGGTAATGAGGACGAAGGGGATGGCGGTATTGACAGCGCCCATGAACAAAAACTTGAGCAGCGTGCTGCGATCGCGAGGAACTGAGGTGCGTTGCCAGGCCACCACCGCCACCATGCCGAGCAGGCCGAAGAGCAGTCGGAATGTCACCAGCAGAAACGGCTGAAAGGTCGTCGTGCCGGACGGGTGATAGAGGCCGAGCGCCGGCAATTCGCCGCCTTGCCCAACCTTGATCCACAGAAACGAGGTGCCCCATACGAAAGCCAGGGCTGCGAACAAGCCCCATTCGCGGAGTTTCATTTAAGTTCCTTTCAATACCGGGGTGGAGCTACAGTAATCGGAAATTGATCGCCGGGCTATCGTTTTCTTGCGCTAATAATTCGCCGACCTAGTCTGTGCGCTTCAGTCGCGTCGTAAGGCCGCCATCGCTTCGGCCACGGCCTGCGATTGGGCGTCCTCGCGCTGGCGCAGGTGCGCGATAATGTTCGCGTAATCGGTCGACTTGCGATTTTGGCTGAGTTTGAACTTGGCCTCGACGCGCTCGACGGTGATTTCAAAGCCCACGACCCCGCGTATTTGATGGCTGACCTTCGGCGGCAGACCTTCCAGCGTGTAGCCCGAGTTGCCTTCGTATCGGGTCACCAGCCGGGAGAGCGCTGCGAACAATTCCGCCTCGTCTTCGATCAAACGCGGTGTGCCGTACACGTGCGCTGTCATATAGTTCCAGGTGGGCACGTCGGGGTGCTCGTACCAGCGCGGCGAGATGTAGGTGTGCGTGCCCGAGAAAATCGCCAACACCGGCTTCTCCGCTGAGAGCGCGCGCCAGTGTGGATTGGCGGCCGCAAAGTGGCCGTACAACAGCCGTTGCCCATCGGCGCGCGTCACCAACTCCAACGGCAAGTGCGTGGCCAGCGGCTCCCCGTTCGCCTCGCCACTCGGCGCGCTTACCACAATCGCAAAATCATTCTTCTTGATAAAGTCGTCAATCACCGCGTCGTCGGTGACGGCGTTGATCTTCGGGATGTACATATTGGATGGCCTGCTTTGGCTATCGCTTCAACCACTCGGCATACACGGCGCGCATCTGCGCCACGTGCTCGCGGATGTGACGCTCGTAGGTGTCGAGCCAGTCGTCCATCGTCATCAGGCCGCTGTCGCTGTGAGTGACGGTGTTGGCCCAGACAGCCTCCGGCAAATTGCGGATGAGGGTGTGCGTGTTACCGCGTAGCCAGCGGAAAAGTTCGAGCGCGGTCTCGGTGTCTTGCTCACTGTAACGCAGATCGCGCGCCCATTTCATCTCGTTGTAGCCCATCACCGTGGATCCCGGCTCGGCGATGAAGCGGCGACCACGCACGTAGCTGTTGGCCTCGCTGTCGGCGATATGTACGACAATTTCGTGGATCGTCCACGCGTCGGGCGCGGGGCGATAGCCCCACATCGCGCGCGGGAAGTCTTTCAGCGCCGCGACCAGCTCAGCGTGCGCGCGGCCGTACGACTCAATCTTGGATTGACGACTCATTGCCCTTTGCCTTTCGCACGCACTGCCTGTGCGCCATTGCCGTTCGCTCGTGTGTGCAGCGCGCCGGGCGCGGAGGTCGCCGCCACATTTAACGGACCATCCTCTTTCAAGGCTTGCAGTCCAATCATGGTCACACTGCGCAACACAGTCACATGCCCACGAATGCGGTGGAGCAAGGTGTGCAACTCGTCGGTGTTGGCGAGCCGGGTCTTCACGATCAAGCAATCCTCGCCGGCCAGCTCGTACGCCTCCAGCACATCCGGGTCGGCGCTGATGGCCTGGAAGCCCTGGTCGTGCTTGTCGTCGTAGGCCAGCGTCAACCGGATGAAGGCGGTGAGCGGCCGGCCGATGGC
>JBQTJD010000669.1:0-10195 GCA_052387475.1 Anaerolineales bacterium
GGCGCAACTACTGTTGCGCCGCTTATACGGTCAGGGAGCGGGTCGCCCCAAGTTGGAATGCACCCGGGAGAGTATATCAACCCTCGCCAGTTTCAAACACCGAGATAGGGCGTAGCGTGTCCAATCGATGATGTGCTATATTTTAGGGTATGGACTTGCGCGGCGGTGGGACAGATGGCACTGACGGAGGCGGGGTTCCTCTTGCTTGTAATGAAGTCAGGGTCGTAAATGCAGGCGGGGGATCATGGAGTGTTTAACCGTTCAGGAAGCGTGTGCCCGGGGTGTTGTGGATGTTTCAGTTTGCACAACGAGCGCCTCACAGCTCGCTACTACCGCACAGCTAAGCAGCAATCTTTCTGTATCTCAAATTCCCCAGAGCAATTATATGGGCTGCATGTTCTGTGGAAGTCTTTTGGTGTTACTGTTGATCGGGGACGCGATTTTTGGAACAAATTGGATCATTCGGCGCAGTCAGAGTAAGTAAAGGCTTATGCCTTTAGTGATAAGCCCGACTGCCCAAGCTATGTATCCAATCGCGTTGCGGTCTCTGCCCCGCTGACGCCCAACGGCTCCAGCAGTCCTATAGTAATCCTCCGCCAACCAACCACAGACCGAAGTGTGGCGAGCAGTTGATCGCCGGCGAGACGAGCAACTCTATTCGTCGATTTTGCGAATAGGGATTTGCAACTCCACAACTGGCGAAGGGTGGTCGTTGCCTTGCGCGTCGTGCGCTGGGCCTGAGAGGTGCAGTTCGCGCAGCGGGCCAGCAGGTATATGCCGGTGCGTGCCCACATGCTTGAGCAGCGCGAGGACAGCCGGCGTCATGTCGCGGAACGGGCCTTCATAAATTAGCGCGGCTGTAAGGTCAGAGGGCGGCAACTCACGGAAGGTCAGCCCGTCATCGGTCGGCGGCTGGCGCAGGAGTTTTGACTGCACGCCGAGTGTCGCTTCCACATCGAGGTCAGTTTCTCGATACTCATCAAGGTGATAGATCGTGATCTCCGGCTGCAACGGGGTCACATTATTTCGAGCAAGAACGCCATACAATTCGCGGAACATCATCTCGCAGTAGTAGCCCATCTCGCTGATGTGCGGCACGGTCTGGCGCGTGGAAGCGACCGGCTGAGCGGGCACTGATTTGATGACGACCTCGTACGGCGAGGGCTGGCCTTCGTGCTCAATCTGTTGCAGGCGGGCTTCAACTTCCACCAATTGCGTTTGCTTCGTCCGCAACTCCTGCGCAATCTCCACTTGCCGCAAGGTCAGCATGCCACGCAACTGTTCTGTCGAAAGCTGACCGCTTTTGCCCAGCAGTCGCGCGATCTCCTCCAGCGGGATGCCCAGTTCCTTCAGCGCGATGATGCGGTGGAGGCGCGACAACTGATCAATGGTGTAGTAGCGATAGCTGGTGAACTTGTCGGTCTGGCTCGGCTTGAGCAGGCCAAGTTGGTCGTAGTGCCTCAACATGCGGATCGACACCTGCCCGAGTCTGGAGAATTCACCGATCTTGAACATGCTGCAATTCTAAACCCTGACATCACTCCGGGACAGGTTGCAAAACACGTCATTTCAATCCCGGCGGTGAGCGGAACAAAAAGTATAGGGCCAGCCCGGTCAAAAACTGGAAGGCCCATGCGCCCGTCGAGCCAAAGACCGACCATTTGGGGCTGAGGTCAACGCCCGCACTGCGTGTAATCCACCAACCCAACGGCCATCCCATCGCCACGACCACAATCCAGACCCACGCTTGCATCGAAACTGACTGAAGGACAAGCCATTGCGCGAGGCCGATACACGCGCCTGTCACGAGCGCCCGCCATAGCAATTCGTTGCCCCCTGTCTCCGTTCCTAAAATCCCGACGCTGACGGCCAGGCCCAGCGACATCGCGAAGCTCGTGGCGAGAATCCACCACGCCGGCACAGGCAATTGCGACCGGAGCACCAGCCATTGCACAAGGCCAAGCACCGCGCCTGTGATGGCACCGGCGACCCCGGCCCGCAGTGGCGTCGCCACCGGGCCGACGATGAAGCTGGCAAGCAAGCCGCCCAGCGGAAAGCCGAGGAAGGCCAATCCCCAGAACACCCAGAAGCTCCACGAAGGAGTCATCTGAAATCTCCTTTGGTATTTCTTACCCTTGCTCGACGACTGTCCAACGATTAGGTAGTAGACGTTATCGTCCGTTTCAACCGACCCGAGGCCGCGCGCAACGCAAGATATAACACAAATCCAAGTGGCCCCAGCATGAGCACCGTCAACAATACGGGTGAGACAAGCCAGGCGGTGATGTTTTTCTCACGGCTGTCGAGGTAGGCCCAGCGCCCAACGAATAAATCAAACGTGAGGAAGTGCGCCCAGCCAATCGTTGCGCCCTCAGGTGTGCCGAGTAAGGCAGCGATGTCAGCCAACTCTGGGTTCGCTAACGCGCCGAACAGTGAGCCGATTTGCGGCAGAACCAGCGCGGCGTAAATCAGCGCAGTCGGCACGGCAATGAGTGGCGAGGCGATGAGGCGTTTAGTCCAGCGCCAGTGCGGGGCGAAAGTCATCAGCGCCCAGAACGGAAGGACGAGGAGGTTGGAGAGGGAGAAGAGGGTTTCCATGATGACGCGTTCCGTAATGCGTTTTGCAAATGTGAGTTGCCAGTTCACGAATTCGAAAACAAACTTTCACCGCGGGGGCGCAGAGTTCGCAGAGATTTTTTTGTCTCTGCGCTCTCTGCCGTTCACCTGTGTAACTTGTCCCGGAATGAGTTTACGCGATACGGGATACGCAATACGGTTCGTGAGTTACGCCGCGACCATTTCGTTCCGCCTCGCCACTGCCACGACGGCTGTTCCAGCGAGCGAAGTTGCAAATATAAGGGCGGCCAGCGCGCCGAGTGTGAGCGCGTCCGGCGCGAGCAGCGGTTGGCCGCGCAGCGCCTGCCATGTCACCAGTCCCACCAATCCCAGATAACCCGCTGCGCCGAGCCATACCAGCGTGACGCGATGGCCGGTCTTCAACCATTGCTCGCGGCGGCGCGTGAGGAAGAAGCCAAGCAGCGGGATAGCTTGCAGCGCGTGGATGCCGACGAAGTGACCGATACGCAGGTCGCCATGCTGCGTGCTCCACCCAAGCAACGGCAAGCCGGGGCCGCTATCCGGCGTTACTGAGGCCGCGCCAACCGTATGCGCACCGATAAGGTTGAGCGTTTGCTCGGATTGCAGCGCCTCCATCTGCACGGCGTTCGGGCCAGTCATGAGAAAGCCTTGCCCGAAACCGATGAAGGTGACGACCAGGCCGAGGCGCGCCGCCCACTTCATCACCGCGTCGGCCATGAACTGTCGCCACAGCACGATGACGGCGACGAGAAAGAACACGTAGAACACCATGATGCTGGCGCCCATTGCGCTCCACAATGCCGCGTTGAACGGCGTGGAGACGTTGAAGTGCATAGCCTCGCCGCGCACGGCCTGCAGCACCACCATCACCAACTCGGCGAGCAAGATGCCGCCGATGGCCGTGCCGACCCAGTATGCAAGGCGACGCCGCGTCTGCACCAGGCTCAGCATCCACAGCACTGTAGGGATGTAGAACAGAAATGAGACCGAGAACTTGAAGGTCTTGGCCCAGGCCGGCTTCTCCATGATGAGGCGCGGGTCAATGAACAGGCCGGCGACGCTGAGCGCGGATGTAGCCAAGCTGGCCACGAAGAAAACGGTCAGGGTGGGATTGAGTGCCCAGGCCCGGCGCAGCAAATCGGGCAGTCCGGGCAAGGTGGTTTTGCGAGAAGAGAATGTCGTGGTTGTCATGGGTGTGCTCCGTTGAATACTTTACGGGAAGATACACCCTGACGTTGCGTGAGAGTCAAGCGGGGAAAAGCCTGGGCAGCGATGTCGTAGCGCCGGTACTACGACCCCACCTCCTCCAACCGCACCACCGGAATCTGCATCTCCAGGGTCACAGCCTCAACCGTTTTCTCAGTCAGCTCCAGTTCACGCCAGCGCAAATGATGTTCGCGAATGACGCCCGCCGAAGTAAAGCCGTTGGCCCCAATCCAGGTAAACAACGCGATGATGGCCTGCGGCACCTCCCAGAGCGGGCCACGATGGATGACGCTGGCGACTTGTTCGGCGGCGGGCAGTTCACGGGCCAAGACTGTGCCGTTCGCTGTCAGGCGTTTGGCGTCGGCCCTGTCAATCGCCGTCGCCGTTTCCATGTCAATATCGGTGTCGGTGTATTCGGGATTGTGATAAATGTAGATTTCCGGTTCATGCGGAGATACCTGCGCCTCGACCAGCCCGCTATACAACGCTTGCAAGCGCTTATAGCGCACCTCTCCCATCATCTCCACCTTGGGCACGATGCCTCGCACCGACGCGATCCACAACCGCTCCGCGGTTTTCAACACTACTTCGTACTTCGGTGGTTGGCCTTCCTGTTCAATTTGAGCAAGCCGCGCCGCCACGCGCGCCAGCCTGGCCTGCGACGCTTTCATCTCGCGCTCAATCTCGGTTTGCTTCTCGGCCAATAGTTCATAGAACTGCGCATCGTTCAACTTGCCGTTGAGCAGGTCGGCAATCGCCTCCAGTGATAGGCCCAGATCTTTAAGCGCCAGGATGCGGTTGAGGCGCGGCAATTGCTCGAGCGCGTAGTAGCGGTAGCCGGTGAACTTATCGATCTGCGCGGGCCGCAATAAACCCAGTTCATCATACAAGCGCAACGTGCGAACGGTGACCTGGGCCAATTGTGAGAAGTCGCCAATTTTGTACATAGCGCAACAAGCCAGCAGCGGGCGCCGGAATACGCCCACTCAAGCGAGTTAATTTTGCCACAGAAACAGGGGTCGAAGGCTACGGGCGACTGTTGAAGGGACGAGGCTGCCACTGAACGCGAATGCGCAACCATCAGCTTAGCGGTGATTGGGCCTGGTCAACTGCGTGTTGCACCTTTACTTCATCGTCTTCCAATCCCACTCGACCACGTTGCCGCTGGGTTTGTGCTCAGTCCGAATCTTCCCGGCCGAAAAGGCAACTTCTTCGAACTCGCCAGGTTCATCGGCGTCGGTGGATTGGTGAATGTTTACGATCAACACGTCGTCAAGACGGATGACGAGATAGATTTCATTTTTGCCTTTGGCCGTAGCCCGCTCAAACTCCAGCAGCACAAACTTGATGTGTTTGCCTTTGACCAACGACTCGAATAGTTTCGGCGTGGCTTTATCCAGGAGCTTAACAATCGTCACCGGGGATTGCGTGGGTTTGCCAGCCCCGCCTCCACTGCCTGAGCCGACATTGGCCATCACTTCATAGTCATATGCCAGCCCGGCGATCTTGCCTTCGTGACCCTTGCGCGTTACTTCCCCCGGAATTCCGTCTACCGTGATAAATATGTTCTCAGCCATCGCTCATCTCGCGCCGGTGATGTATTGCTCGAGTTGTTGGATGGTGAATTCCTGATCGGTGATGATGGACTTCACTACATCGCCGATGGAAATGACGCCGGCCAGCCGGTCAGCCTCAGTCACTGGCAAGTGGCGGATATGTTTGTCGGTCATCACCTGCATGCAATCGGCCACCGATTGGCCCGGTTGCACGGTGATGACCTTCGCGGTCATGATGTCGCCCACCAGCGTCTCGCGGGCGGTCTTGCCCTGCACTTCCACCTTGCGCGCCACGTCGCGTTCGGAAACGATGCCGGCGATGGCGTCGCCGTTCATCACCATCAGCGCGCCGCAGTTCTTCTCGGCCATCAGCTTCAGCGCATCGAAGACGGTGTCGTCCGGCGTCACCGCGTACACCTGGCTGCCTTTATTGCGTAGTAGATCACGAACGGTTTTCATGTGGAGGCTCCTTTCCGCCGACATTGATTTGACTACATTTTACACGCGCCTCGCATGAGAGAACACAGAGGCCTTCGCGCAGCGCCGAAGGCCTCTGAGGCAATCATTGGACCGTTGTGAGTTACGCGCCCGCCCGCTCAGCCGCCTTCAGCAGCGCACGCTTCGCCAGCACCGTTGCCAGGTGTTGGCGATACTCGCCCGACGCATAGGCGTCGCTCAATGGGCTGGTCAGGGCCTGGCCGACTTTGGCCGCCGCCGCCGCGATATTTTCTGCGGTCGGCGCTTGCCCGACCAACGCCGCCTCCGCCGCACTGGCGCGCACCGGGTTCACCGTCACGCCGCCGACGGCCACACGCGCGGCGGTGACCTTGCCATTCGCCACCATCACAATCGCCGCCACGCCCACTACCGCATACCCCGAGGCGGGATGTGCGTGCTTCAGGTAGGCACCGCCTGTACCTTTGCCATAAGCAGGCACGCTCACTCCAGTGATGATTTCGTCACCCTTCAGCGAGGTGGTGAACAAGTCTTTGAAGAAAGCGCTGGCGGCGATGTCGCGCGAGCCGCCCGAACCTTGCGCGGTGATGGTGGCCTCAAGCGCGAGGATAGCGGTGGGGTAGTCGGCGGCCGGGTCGGCGTGGGCCAGCGCACCACCGAGCGTGCCGCGATTCCGCACCTGCTGGTCGCCGATGTGCGCGGCCGTCTCCGCCAACAGACCGCAGTGCTTTTGAACGTCCTTCGACGTGGCCACGGCATTGTGTGTCGCCAGCGCGCCAATCTTCACGGTGCCACCGCTGACCGAGATGGACGACAGGCTGGGGATGCGGCTGATATCAATCAGCGCAGGCGGTTGCGCGGCGCGCAGTTTCATGGCGGGAATCAAACTGTGACCGCCCGCAAGCAGTTTGGCGTCGGGGTTGGCCTTTAGCATGGCAATCGCTTCGTTCACACTTGAAGCGCGTTGGTACTCAAATGAAGCAGTGTACATAGTCGTCTCCAGAGAGAGTCGTGGGCCGCGTGTCAAAGTGCCAATCAATGATTGACGCTTTGACACGCTGACACTTTATTTTTGCATCGCCTTCCACACGGCCGCGGCGGTCAATGGCATATCAATATGCTTGATGCCGAGCGGGGACACCGCATCGATGACCGCATTGGCAATGGTGGGTGTCGAAGTGATGGTGCCCATCTCACCCACGCCCTTCACGCCCAGCGGGTTATGCGGCGAAGGGGTCTCCGTGCGCCCCGACTCGATGTTGGGGAAGAGCGAGGCATGCGGCACAGCGTACTCCATGAGTGTGGAGGCAATAAGCTGACCGTCGGCTGTATAGGCGCCGTGCTCGGTGAGGGCCTGGCCGACGCCTTGCACGATGCCACCCACCACCTGGCCCTCCACGATGAGCGGGTTGATGACCTTGCCCACGTCGTCCACCGCCACATACTTCAGAATGGTGGTCGCGCCAGTATCACGGTCCACTTCCACCATTGCCATGTGTACACTGTTAGGGAAGGTGAAGTTAGCCGGGTCGTAGTAAGCGTCCTCTTCCAGACCTGGCTCAACATCATTGGGCAAGTTGTGCGCGGTGTACGCCGCAAAGGCCAACTCACCAAACGCCTTGGCTTTGTCGGGCGAGCCTTTCACATGCACTTTACCAGCGGCTTGATCATAGACCAGGTCTTCTACCGCCGCTTCCATTTGATGGGCGGCGATCTTGATTAATTTAGCCCGGATCTTCTGAGCCGAACGCACCAGCGCGCTCCCACCCACCGAGGTACTGCGGCTTCCGTAAGTGCCCATGGCGTTCGGGATGACGGCCGTGTCGCCATGCACCAGCTCAACATCGTTGATGTCCACGCCCAATTCGTCCGCCACGATTTGCGCCATCGTCGTCTCATGGCCCTGGCCGTGCGAGTGCGCGCCGGTCAGCGCCGTCACCCTGCCGGTGGCATGCACGCGGATGCTTCCACTCTCCCAGAAGCCGGTGACACCGCCCAACGCGCCCGCCACTTTAGAAGGCGCAGGGCCGCTGGCCTCGATGCTGGCCGCGATGCCGATGCCCACCAGTCGCCCTTGCTTGCGCGCTTCAGCTTGCGCGGCGCGCATGGCTTTGTAGTCGGCCAACTCCACCGCCTTGTCCATCAACCGTTGATAGTCGCCGCTGTCATACATAAAAGCCACGGGGGTTTGATACGGGAACTCGCTGGCGGGGATAAAGTTCTTGCGGCGGAACTCCACCGGGTCCATGCCCAACTCGCGCGCGGCATTTTCCACCAGCCGCTCCACTACATAGGAAGCTTCGGGCCGCCCCGCGCCGCGGTACGCATCTACCCAGACGGTGTTGGTCAGCGTGCCCCACGTCTCACCGTAGATCGCCGGAATTTTGTATAGACCGGAGAGCACGGTAAGGTATAACGCAGTTGGGATCAGCGCGGCGACAAGCGAAATATACGCGCCGTTGTTCGCCCAGGTAGAAACATACAGCCCCGTAATCGTGCCGTCTTTCTTCACGCCCAGCCGACACGTGGTCACATGGTCGCGGCCCTGTGTGTCGGACAACGCCGCTTCGGAGCGCGTGGACACCCACTTGACCGGGCGACCCAGCTTGCGGGCCACCCACGGCACCATGGCCTCTTCGGGGTAAGTGGGGATTTTGCTCCCAAAGCCACCACCCACATCCGGCGAAATCAAGCGCAGTTTGTGTTCTGGGATGCCGAGCAAAAACGCGCTCAACACCACGCGCGTGAGGTTAGGGTTTTGGCTGGTCGTCCACAGGGTCATTTCGCCCTTGAAGTTATCCCATTGCGCCACGGCCGCCCGCGGCTCCATGGCCGTAGCCACTAAGCGTTGATTGACGAGTTCAATCTCAATCACCTTGTCCGCTGAAGCTAAAGCTTTCTCCACATCGTCTTTGTTGCCGATGGGCCAGTAGTAGCTCACGTTGTCCGCGATTTCGTCGTGAACGACCGGCGCGCCTTTTTCCATCGCCGCTTTCGGGTTAGTGACGGCGGGCAGTGGCTCATAGTCCACCTCGATCAGTTCCAGCGCATCGGCGGCGATGTAGGGCGACTCGGCCACCACTACGGCCACGCGGTCACCCACATGGCGTACTTTGTCGCTTTGCAGAACTTTCTGCACCGGCACCTTAATGCCGGGCACGTTCCAGCCGCTGGGCAGGTTGCCGATGTCGGCCATGTCTTTGCCGGTGAAGACCGCCACCACACCGGGATAGCTAGCGGCCTTCGAGGTTTTGATGCTTTTGATGCGCGCATGGGCATACGGGCTTCGTTTAATCGCCATGTACGCCATACCGGGCAAAGTGAGATTCGCAACGTAACTGCCTCGCCCCTGAATAAAGCGCGGGTCTTCCCGGCGCTTCATGCTTGTGCCAACATATTTAGCCATGATGTTCTCCACTCAGCAATTACCAATGACAGGGCTTGCCATTCGTAACTGGGCATGAGTAATGCGTGATTAGGCCTTTTCCGCGGCGTATTGAATGGCGCGGACGATGTTTTGATACCCGGTGCACCGGCAGATATTGCCTTCCAATCCATGCCGAATTTGCTCCTCAGTGGGGTGCGGGTTGCGCTTGAGCAAATCCACCGCCGTCATAATCATGCCCGGCGTGCAGTATCCGCACTGGAGGCCATGTTTCTCCCAGAAGCCCTCTTGAACAGGGTGGAGTTGGCCGTCCTTCGCCAGGCCCTCGATGGTCATCACGGCGTCGCCATCGGCTTGTACGGCCAGTAACGTGCAGGCTTTCACCGCGTCGCCATTGAGCAATACGGTGCAGGCCCCGCACTGGCTGGTGTCACAGCCGATGTTGGTGCCCGTCAGCCCCAGCGTCTCGCGCAGATAGTGCACGAGCAACTGGCGCGGTTCCACCTCGTGAGTGTGTTTCACCCCGTTGACGGTGAGAGTAACGCTCTGCTTCATACGAAGGCCTCCTGAGTGATTGGGATTCCAAAAGAAAACTCCAGCGCACCAAAAATCGGCGTCTGGAGTCAACTCACACGAAACGACACAGCGCAGCCTTCACACGACTGAGCGCGATGCGTCTGACAAGCGATGTCTGTTTGTGCTGTTTTCACTGCGACTGCATAGTGCGGATGAAGCATCAATCGGCCCGAGAACAGCGTGTATTCAATTGCGGATAAGACTGCGAACTGGCGCGATTATAACTCAATAGTCGGGTAGTCAGGTAGTCAGGTAATCTGGCCGTCCAGTGGGTGCATTTCTGGAAAGTGGCCGATTTGCTCTAAGCCCGCGTCCTCGCGGGCGTTTTGGCAGGACATCCCACCCCCAGGACGCGGGCGGGGCGCAGGCGGCCAAAAATAAGGAAAGCAACCCAGGTTGATCGACCCCACAGAAAACA
>JBQTJD010000670.1:0-7818 GCA_052387475.1 Anaerolineales bacterium
ACTGCTCGCAAATGTTCAGCGACCGATGGAAGCCGCCAGCCGCGAGCACAATCAAACTACCCTCGGCGAAAAGAGTTTGATCGAGACTATACCCGGCCTCGCCGTGTGGGCCGGCCAGCGGTGGTTCCCATTGGCGTTGCTCACCGTGGGCTGGGGCGTGGCGTTTTTCGTGGCGCGAATGGCTTTCGGAATATTTGTGTCCACCGACTCGGAAATTGTCACTGCATGGGACGGCTGGCTAATGGCTGGGCTGATCGGCGGCGGCGTAACCGCGTTGGCGCTGCGCTCGGCTGCACCGCACAAACCCACCCTCTCGTGGCCACTCATCGTTGGGATTTGGGTTGGCCTGGCGCTCCTCGGCCCGTGGCTGTACACGAGCTTACGTGACAACGGCCTCGGGCCTGATGAAGCCCTCGCCGTTAGTCTGGCGCTCTTCGGGGGCGCCGGAGGCGCGGGAACGAGTATCACTCTCTACCGGGCCGGATATATCACCGACACGCAACGCCTGCTCATCATTTGTGCGGGCTGGGCGATTGCGTGGGCCGTCGCCGTGTGGCTGGGTCTGCAAGTCATCAATCTATTCGGTGACGATCCAAGTCACGGGATAAAAGAAGCACTAAAGAGCCTAGGCCTTGATAGCAACCTCGCTTTCGCGCTCGTGCCGTGGGTGGACGCCCTCCTCAAAGGGCTGATGGGCGCGCTGGCCGGCTTCATCAGCGGATGGGTGACAGTGGGACAGTTACGCAAGCCAGAGGCTCCATGAGCCGCAAGCTCGCCCTCATCATCGGCAACAGCGAATATCAGGAGCCAAAGCTGGCCCAACTCGTCAAGCCCGGGCAGGATGCGCGCGGGCTGGCCGAGGTCTTGCTGGAAAAAGAGATCGGCGCCTTCGACGACGTGAAGTTGCTGGTGAACGAGCCGGAGGTCGTCGTCCGCCGAGCGATCTCGCGTTTCTTCGCGCAAAAGAATCGCAGTGATCTGTTGCTTCTCTACTTCTCCGGCCACGGCGTTTTGGATGAGGAGGGCCAACTCTATTTCGCCGTGCGCGACACCGAACACGATGCGTTGACCTCCACCGCCATCGCCGCCGGGTTCGTCCGGCAGGAGATGAACCGCAGCCTCTCGCGGCGGCAGGTGCTGATCCTGGATTGCTGCAACAGCGGTTCATTTGGCAAAGGGGCGAAGGGCGAAGGTGAGAGTGTAGGCGCAGCAGCGGCGTTTGAAGTGACCGGTTACGGCCGGGCGGTGCTCACCGCCACCGATGCCATTCAGTATGCGTGGGAAAAAGAACAGTTCGTCGGAAACGCCGAGTATTCGGTCTTTACGCATTTCCTGATCGAGGGCTTGAAGACCGGCGCTGCCGACAACGAAGGTGACGCGGACGGCCAGACCGCGCTGGTCGAGTTATTCGACTACGCGCGCACGCAGATCAGAGCGTCCAACGCCCGGCAGACTCCGACCCTGAGCGTAGACAAGCTCACCGACCCGCTCATCATCGCCCGCAACCCACGCCCGCCAGCGCCCAAGCCAATTGAATTGCCGGCTGAGTTGCGACAACTGATTGAAAGCCCTGTCGCCAGCGCACGAGAGGCTGCTGTTCGTGAATTAACCCATCTGCTCAATGGCAGTGTCCCTGGCCTCGCACTTGCGGCTCGCGACGCGTTGAAGACTCTGGCTGAGGACGACAGCAAGACGGTGGCCGCTATGGCAAGCGCCAGATTGAACTCCGTTGTAGATGCGAAAGAAGCCGTTGAGACGGGAAATATCACCAACGAGGACGCCGAAACCGCGTGGCCGACACAAGAAGATAGCGAACAATCGACGATACAGAAATTGGTTGAAGAAGAATTACGGGCCTGGAGAAAGGCTCAAGAAGAACAGGCGGCTCGTGCCAGGGCTAAGGCATTTTTCGGCATCCCTGCCAAAGTGCAGCTTGTTTTTCAACTTGTTTTCCAGTTCGTGCGGATGCAATGGTTATCTCTGGTTTTGTTGAGCATCAGCTGGGCAACAGGATGGTGGCTGCAGGAGTGGCTGTTCACACTCCAGATAGTTTCTGACCGCGCACCGGCAGTCGGTCGAATAATAGACCCAAATTTCTGGATCACCAGTGTCGTCCTGTCCCGTACGCTTGGCGGAGCGTTGGCGGGCTTATTGACTGGCGCCATCGTGCAGCGGACGGTCAAAGCCGGTTCTTTATGGAGGATAGTGTTGATTGCATCCACAAGTTGGGCTATCGCTTGGGCCGTTGGAGGAACCATCCAGGCATTCGCTCAAGTTGCCCAAACGCAGGTGCAAAGCAGTTTCTCTGATGGCTACGGCTACCACTGGAACTTCTCTGCCATAGTCGGAGCAGTCACCGCCGGTCTCCTCGGCGGAGCTGGCTTAGGGGTAGCCCTAATGACCCAAAAACGACTGCTAGCGCAGTGGAAGATGATATCCTTCATGGCCTTGACATGGGCTGTGACATGGGCCATTGTTTCTGCGGCGTCCGCCTTTTGGATTGATGATCTAGGTGATGACTACTCTTCGTATGTGTGGAATAATCCACCTGAATCCGTAACCCTTCTAATACACCAGATACAATTTGGCATGGAGGCCTATGCGCTGGTTGTGGGGCTCATCATCGGCGCGATGGCTGGATTCATCGGTGGCGGGTTCATGCTCTGGCAACTCACTCGACCAATACAGCCTTCACAAGCGCAGTAATTCCCCGCGCATCCTCAACCGGATCATCCTCAAACGGCAGCTTGTGATCAAAGTCCACCTTCGTCGTCAGCCGCGCCGTTGCACCATTGCGACCAGCGGCGAGGAGAGTCTGCTAGAATCGGGACGACGAGGAAGCCATGCCCGCCAAACCGAAACGCGTCAAAGAAGCAAAAGCCCCATACCGCGCAGGTCACACTGCGCTGGTCAGACATCGAGCGGGCGGTTGAGCCGGTTATGCTGGAACGAGACGGCCAACCCGTTGCCGTTGTGCTTCGCTACGACGAGTATCAGCGTTTGGATGCGGAACGCGCCGAACGCCGCGAAAAGGCGTGGCAAGAACTGGATGCGCTCCTGAAAAAAATGCACGTGCTCACCAAAGATGTTCCTCAGGAAGAGGTTGAGGCCGATATCACTGCGGCGCGCGAGGAAGTCCGTGGGCTTCACCGCCAGCAGCGCCGATGATTCATCCCCAGAGGCGAGAGAAAGACCAGCGTGTTCGTCGCCGTGATTGACACCAGCGTTTGGGTGTCAATTTTTCTCAAACCACGCGGCTACTCGGCTCATCTCCTGAAGCCGTGGCTGGCCGGCCAATCGGAGGTCGTGACCTCCGAGCCCCTTTTGGCTGAATTGACTGAAGTATTGTTGCGGCCCCGACTTCAAACGAAGTGGCGCTATCCGCAAGCGCGAGTAGGCGCGTACGTGAAAGTGATTCGGCAGCGGGCAAATCTGGTTCATCTCACTGGCGTTGTTCGTTATGCCGAGACCCGGATGATGACATCGTGCTTGAAACTGCAGTCGTTGGCAAGGCCACGCATGTGGTGAGCCGTGATGAGGACATCACGCGCGATACCGACTTGTTTGCGCAGTTGAAACAGCTCGGCATCGAGCCGATCACGGTGGCGCGCTTCCTGCGCAAGTTGGAAGCCGGCTGAGTCAGGCGGCATCGCGCACAAAGCTGATAATCCCCCGCGCATCCTCCACCGGGTCATCCTCAAACGGGAGCTTGTGATTGAAGTCCACCTTCGTCGTCAGCCGTTGCGCCGCTGCGCGCACCGGTTCGGGCGCGGCGGCGTCGTTTTGTAGCCGCTTGAGTTGCGTCATCGCATCCCCGCCCCATTGGGTTCCATCCATTCGCTGATAGAAGGCGCGGATCGCCCAGCCCGCCGCCCGGCGCGCGCACACCCGCGCCTTGCCCGCATTGCCCTCGGCCTGCGCCGCGAGTGCGTGTTGTAACTCGCGCTCTACTTTATTCAGCATTTCTTTTGAACCACCAAGCACACCAAGAGCACAAAGGCGTCACAAAGAAACTTTGTGATTTCTTCGTGTGCTTTGTGTTCTTTGTGGTTCATCCCTCCCGTTGGCGCAGAAACCACTTGGTAATCTCCTCGGCCACGGCCGGGATGATGGCGAGGCCGACGACGATGGCCCATTGCAGCGGCGTGAGCCAGTGCGTGGTGAAGATGGGCTGGAGAAATGGCACGTTGACGACCAGCAGCAGCAGCGTGAGCGACAGGCCCACGGCATACAGCATATAACGGTTGGAGAAGATACCGATGCTAAACAGCGAAGCGCGCTCCGAGCGCACGGTGAAGGCGCGGAACAACTCGCACAGCGAGAGCGCGACGAAAGCCATCGTCTCGCCGACGCGCACCACGTCGTTCACCAATGTTTCACTCGCGCCATGCCAGTCAAACTGCAACACGGTCAGTAGCGGGTTGGCGTCCGACGGCGCCAGCCCAAGCGCCGCAAGTGACAGATACAGCCCAATCACAAAGGCGGTCAGTGTTGCCGTAGTTTGCGCGATGGTTTGCACCACGATGCCCAGCCGCATTGAGTTGTTGACGATGGGTTCGTCCCTCGGGCGCGGCGGGCGCTGCATCACATCCGGGTCACCCTTCTCCATCGCCAGCGCCAGCGCGGGCGCGCCATCGGTGATGAGGTTGAGCCACAACAATTGAATGGCCGTGAGTGGCACGGGCAAGCGCACCAACGTGGCAAGGAAGATAATCATGATCTCAGCCACGTTGGACGACAGCAAAAAGAAGACGAACTTGCGGATGTTGCTATAGATGATGCGGCCCTGCTCCACCGCCGCCACGATGCTAGCGTAGTTGTCGTCGGTCAGCACCATATCGGCGGCCTCTTTAGCCACATCGGTGCCCGTAATCCCCATCGCCACGCCGATGTCCGACCGTTTGAGCGCCGGCGCATCGTTCACGCCGTCACCCGTCATCGCCGCCACCGCGCCGGTCTTGCGCAGCGCATCCACGATCATCACTTTGTGCTGCGGGCTGACGCGGGCGAATACGTCCGCCTCCTTCACGGCGCTCAACAACTCATCGCCCTGCATTTTGTCGAGTGCCGCGCCGGGCAGCACCTTGCCTCCGGGCCGCAGCAAGCCGATGGTCTGCGCGATGGCTTTGGCCGTGTCAGGATAGTCGCCGGTGATCATCACCGTGCGGATGCCGGCCTCGCGCGCACGTTGGATGGCGGGCTTCACCTCAGGCCGAGCGGGGTCAATCATCCCAATCAGTCCGATGAACACCAGGCCGCGTTCGGCAGTCTCGGCCGCCAGCGGTTCGGGACGCGCGTCGTAAGGGCGATACGCGACTGCAAGCACGCGCAACGCATCATTCGCGAACGTGGCGTTGGCCTCGGCGATGCGCTCGCGGATTTTATCGGAGAGCGTTGCCGGTTCATCGGTGAGCCGCTGGTAATGGGTGCAAGCGGCCAGCACCACATCCGGCGCGCCCTTCACGCACAACACATACGGCGGGTTGTGTCCACGATTGAACGGGCTGTACTGCGGCGTGGCTTCCTTCACCGCGTGCAGCGTGCTCATCGTCTTGCGCGCCGAGTCAAAAGGATTCTCGGCCACGCGCGGGAAGGCGGCGTCCATTGCCCGGCGCCAAATGCCGACCTTGGCCGCCGCCACGATCAGCGCGCCCTCAGTCGGATCACCCACCATTCGATACGTCGTGCGGCCTTCCTCGCTGCCCGACTCTTCGAGCAGCGCGTCGTTCGCGAGCAGGCCCGCCCACAACACCGTGGTCACCGCCGGGTGCGTGCTCACATCGAGATGATCGCCATCGTGGATGAGGCGGCCCTGCGGGTTATAACCGTCGCCGGTGATCTCGAACGTCTCGCCGTCGCACCACAGCCGCGAGGCCGTCATCTCGTTCTGCGTCAGCGTGCCGGATTTGTCGGAGCAGATGACGGACGCAGAGCCGAGCGTCTCCACCGAGGCCAGGCGGCGGATGAGGGCGTGCCGTTTCACCATCTCGCGCATGCCGAGCGCCAGCGTAATGGTGACCACAGCCGGCAGCCCTTCCGGCACGGCGGCGATGGCAAGGCTGACGGCGATAATGAAGACCTCGGTGATCTGTTCGGAGAACGCGGCCAGATACTCCAGTGGGCCACGGCTTGTCATGATCGAAAGGTCGGTCTGGTTCAAGAGCGCCGTCACAAACACAATCGCCACGACGACCAACGCGGCGATGCTCAGGCCGCGGCCCAACTCATCGAGCCGCTTTTGCAGCGGGGTCTCTTCGTCTTCGATAGCGGAAAGCATCTGCGCGATCAGTCCGATCTGCGTGTTGAGGCCGGTGGCGGTGACAACACCCGTGCCGCGCCCATACGCGACGACGGTGCCCATAAAGGCCGTGTTCTTGCGGTCTCCGAGCGGGATCTCGCGTTCGAGCACCAGCGCGGCGCGCTTCTCCACCGGCACGCTTTCACCGGTGAGCGCCGCTTCCTCGATGCGGAGATTGACGCTTTCGATCAAACGCACATCGGCGGGGATGAAGTTGCCGGTTTCAAGCAGCACCACATCGCCGGGCACCAGTTCGCGCCCAGGCAGGTTGAAGCGCGAGCCGTCGCGGATGACGCGGGCCTCCGGCGCGGCCAGTTTTTTTAACGCGGCCAGCGAGGCCTCAGCCCGTGATTCCTGAATGACGCCGATAACGGCATTCAGAATCACAATCGCGATGATGGCCGCCGCCTCGATTTCATCACCCAGCACATAGGAGATTACGCTGGCGATGATGAGCAGGATGACGACGAAGTTGTTAAGTTGATCGACGATCAGCCGCCAGAACGGGGTGGGCGGTTTTTCGCGGAGTTCATTGTGGCCGTATTGAGCGAGACGCTGTTGGGCCTCGGCTGTGCTCAAGCCTTTCTCGCGGTGGGTGGCGAGTTGATTGAGAACGGTCTCGACGGGTTGGCTATGCCAGGCCTCTGGCGTCGGGGGAGGGGAGTCGGTGCGATCCATGTAGGCTCCGTGCAGGTAGAGTGAGCGCGATTATAGCCGGGCCAATGGCGCGTGCCAGTGACATCTCTCTGACAATCGCTGCGCGAAGGTCACGAAAGTTCATCGTCAAATTCGTGATAATTCGTGTCATTCGTGGCTGATGGTTTTCAGGCTAAAATCACCGCACACCCGTTCACGGAATCAAACTATGCAACTACTCAAAGACCGCATCCTGCACGAAGGCAAAAACCTCGGTCAGGGCATCCTCAAAGTGGATGGTTTTATCAATCATCAAGTGGACCCGGCGCTGATGGATGAGTGCGGGCGCGAGCTGGCGAACTTATTCGCCGATGTCGGGGCGACGAAGCTGCTCACCGCTGAAATCTCCGGCATTGCCCCGGCGATTATGACGGCCAAACACATGGGCCGACCGCTGGTGTACGCGCGCAAGAGCAAACCCATCACCATGCCACACGAAGTCTTTCTCACGCTGGCCCCGTCGCACACCCGAGGCCGCACAGTGGAGCTGATCGTCTCGCCGGAGTTCCTCGGCAGCGGCGAGCGCATCCTGATCATCGACGATTTCCTCGCCACCGGCCAGACCATCATGGGCCTGGCGCGCCTGACGCAAGTGGCCGGCTCGTCTATCGTCGGCATTGGCGCGCTGGTGGAGAAGACGTTCGAGGGTGGGCGCGCGCTGCTCAGTCCGCTCAACGTTCCCATCCACGCGCTGGCCAGGATTGCGGATATGAGTGAAGGCCAGATTGTGTTTGCGGATGGCTGATGGCCGATGGCAAATAGCGGATGGCGGATAGCCTAGGGAGGAAATCAGGATGCCATTCAGATTTGAGAGCCTAAAGATT
>JBQTJD010000671.1:0-2845 GCA_052387475.1 Anaerolineales bacterium
CGTCCTCTCGGATGCCAACAGCAACTACTCGCAGGCCATGCTCACTGTATTTGTGGATGGCGGGGGGATCGACTGTGGCGCCGACCAGTTCGCGTTTTATCAGTTCAATGGCAACGTCACGCAGTGCTCCGGGGTCGTGGCTGCTCTCAACACATGGCATCACGTGGCGGTGACGCGCGATGCGGCCGGCACGCGCCGCTTTTTTGTAGATGGGGTGCTGCGCAGCACGCAGACGAACACCGCCGCCCCTGTTGATAGCAACGGCGTCTTTGCCCTTGGGCGCGCGGGAGATAGCGCCACCGAGCATTTCGCCGGTTTGATTGATGAAGTGCGCGTCTCAAGCGCAGCGCTATACACCGCCAACTTTGCACCCTCCACTGCGCCGTTGTCTGTGACGGCGCAGACCGTCGGACTGTGGAGCCTAGATGAAGGTTCCGGCCAGGTGGTCGCTGATCGCTCAGGGAATGGGCGACACGGCACATTGGGCGCCACCTCCAGCGCCGACGACTCAGACCCGACTTGGGTGGCAGATAGCTCGCTGCCAGGTGGTGGACCAACGGCAGCGCCGGCCGCTTCGGCTTAACCCAGCATCACGCCGCTGCCCACACCCACGACCCCGCCCACGCAAACCATCGCGCCGAGCGCCACGCCCGCACCCACTCAACCAGCGCCCGCCTCGACGTTCGGAACTTCCCTGCGCTTCTACGGGCATGGCGTGACCGCCACCGATCTCGACCGCGTGAAGATTCAAATCGACGATCCCGCAAACACCAAGGCCGGCCCACCCGCCGACATCGGAGCCACGGATTTCACGCTGGAGTTTTGGATGAAGGCCAGCGCCGCCAATAACACAGCGGGTGTGGTGACCTGTGGCTCCAACGTCGCATGGATTAACGGCAACGTCGTCATCGACCGGGATCGTTACAGCCAGGATCGCAAGTTCGGCTTGTCGCTGGCCGGTGGCCGGGTTGTCTTTGGAATCTCGGGCGAGGGCACGGGCGACCTGACCGTGTGCGGCATGACGAACGTGCTCGATGGTCAATGGCATCACATCGCTGTGCAGCGCCGCCGCTCCGATGGCTGGCTGTGGTTGTACGTGGATGGCGTCCTCAACGCGCAAGCCGACGGCCCCAACGGCGACGTGAGCTACCCCGATGGCGGTGTGCCGGGCAATTACTGCGGTGGGCCGTGCACCGGCAGTGATCCGTATCTCGTGTTGGGTGCGGAGAAGCACGACGCTGGTGCGGCGTATCCCTCCTACAACGGCTGGCTCGATGAACTGCGACTTTCCGCGGCGCTCCGTTACTCCGGCAACTTCACCCGCCCGCAGTCACCGTTTGTGACCGACACGGCGACAGCGGCTCTGTATCATTTTGATGAAGCAACTTCAGGCGCTTGCGCGGGTGTGGTGCTCGATAGCTCCGGCGCGGCCAGCGGCCCCAGCAATGGGATGGGTCGCTACGGTGGCAGTGGCGTCGCCGGCCCGCAATACAGCGCCGATGTGCCTGCGTCAGGCAGTGGCAGCGCCACTGCCACGCCGCCTACTATGACCGCCGCGCCGACGCAGACCACGCCTGCATCCCCATCGGGAACACCCTCGCCCGCTGCCGACGTGATCTTCGCCGACGACTTCGAGAGCGGCGCGTTCTCGGCGTGGTCATCTGCCGTCACCGATGGCGGGGATCTCAGCGTGAGTGGGCCGGCAGCGCTCGGAGGATGGCACGGCCTGCAGGCGGTGATCGATGACAACACCGCGATCTATCTCGCCGACGACCACCCCACTGCGGAGACGCATTACTGTGCGCGTTTCTATTTCGACCCGAACTCCATCAGCATGGTGAACGGCAACACGCACACCCTCTTCCGGGGCGATGCCGCCAGCGGCGCGACCACCGTGCGGCTGGAATTCCGCTACTCGGGCGGCGTCTATCAAGTTTCTGCCCAGGCGCGCACCGATGCCAACGTCTGGACTAACACGGCCTGGGTGACGCTCAGCGATGCGGCGCATGTGCTGGAGATTGATTGGCGCGCGGCGACGGCGGGTAGCAACAACGGCGGCGTCACACTCTGGGTCGATAACGTGCAGCGCGGTGATCGGGCTAACCTTGATAATGACACGCGCCGGGTTGATCGCGTATTGTGGGGGGCGGTATCCGGAATTGATAGCGGCACACGCGGCGCCTACTACTTCGATCACTTTGAGTCGCGGCGAACCACCTACATCGGGCCGTAAGGGCCAGACCGCGCCGGTCCTGTGGTTTTTGAGTAAACAGGGTCCCGCAACCTTTCGATGTCACTCCGAGCGAAGCGAGGAGTCTCTACGGCCAAAGTAGAGATTCCTCGCTCCGCTCGGAATGACAGTGTTCAGTAATTGAATAGACTCTATCCAAAATAAGCTCACAAGGCTGCGAAAGGGCTATAAAACAAGGCATTTCTGTACATGAGCACCTTATTCTGGATAGAGTCTAATAACTCAATGGCATGAGTCAATCATCTGCGGTTATGATGCGGCTATGTCCGTGATTTCGACCGCGCAGCTTCAAGCGCACCATGCCAACACCTTTCGACTCAAGCGTTCGTTACAACTGAAGTCCCCCAAAGACGCCATTGCGTTTGTCAACGAGCGTGGCTTTGTGTACTTCTGGCCGATCATGGGCGTGACGCTGCCGAGCCTGTGGGCGGCGGTGGCCGGTGACCGCCCGGTAGCCAACGCGCACGATGACCCGGGTCACGTGACGTGGGGCTGGAAAGATAACTTGCTCGGCGCGATGAAGTGGTATTACGCCAATCTTCTGCGCGGCAAAGCCACGGTCGTCTCTCTGAAGTCTCTCCCGTATTTTTATGC